>JAFLJP010000034.1 GCA_022712945.1 Gammaproteobacteria bacterium
TCACGGGGTCTTAGCCTATGTTAATGATTCTATTGGTTTGAAGTCGCAAGCTTATTTTACCAAAATGAATCAGGTACTTTCTTTTTTTGTCATCAAGCGCTAATAAACCCGCTGCTCTGTGGGATTTTGCAAGAGGCTCACTACTCAGCGTATTCATCTTTTGCCTCAACTCTTCGTTATTTTCGTACTCAATCGGTCACATATACCCATATGCTCCCTCTTTCCGTGCAAAAATTCCTCGATTTGAGGCAAAATCTAAACACACTGAATAGTTACAATTATTTCATTCATGGGGCAGGGACATTGTTGCGGCAGGTGACTCCACCATACTGGCATCTATAGACGGTATATTAAGGTAGTTGGGGGCTTCAGTATAATGGATAGCCTCAGACTCTTTCGATATTGCCTCCTCTGCTTTTTTCTTCAAAACAGTCAAGGTAATACGGCGGTTTGCCGGGCTGTTGGGGTCTTCTTTATCATGCAGCGCCATCGAGGCTAACCCCACCACCCGAACAATTTTATCCGCCCGCATGCCACCACTCATCAATTGACGGCGTGAGGCGTTGGCCCTGTCTGCAGATAGCTCCCAATTCGAGTAACCGGAATCACTATAGTAGCGACGCGCATCGGTATGTCCGGCAATGCTGATTTTATTGGGGACGCTGTTCACCAGCTTGGCAATCTCCCGCAAAATACTGCTCATATACCACTTTAAATCAGCACTGCCCACATCAAACATTGGTCGATTTTGTTTGTCCATCACCGAGATGCGTAAACCATCACTGGTCATCTCCATTAACATCTGTTCTTGGTATGGACGCAGACTCTCGTTGTTATCAATCGCATGTTCAATCTGCTTTTTCAAGTCGACCAATGCCTTCTGCTCAATCTCCTCCATTCGCTTCTCAATATCGGCATCCGAAGGAACAGTAGAGTTAGCAGTTGCCTGTTCCCGAGCGGGGGAGGCCTCCTGGCGAAGACCAAAAGCACCGGGATCCATGCGAACCGCAGACCCCATATTAATGATGGCCGAATTAGCCCCTTTATCACCCCCAGTAACCGCCGTTGGATTCTGAAAGTAGTCAGAAATGGCGCGCTGCTGTTCCTCATCTGTCACCGCCAGCAGCCACATCAGCAGGAAAAATGCCATCATCGCGGTGACAAAATCAGCATAAGCGATCTTCCAGGCGCCACCACTATGGCCACCACCGCTCTTTTTGATTTTTTTGACAATAATTGGTTGGTTTTTATCCAGCATCAGAGATTACTTGCTACCCTTAACAAACTCCTCAAGCTCCAAAAAGCCTGGGCGCACACTGGGCAGAAGACTTTTACGACCAAACTCAATCGCCACCTGGGGGTTATAGCCATTCAGCGTTGCCAGAATACACACCTTAATACACTGATAAAACTTGCCCTCATCCTCACACACATCACCCATCGCCTGGGCCAGTGGCCCGAAGAAGCCATAACCCAATAGAATACCCAAAAAGGTGCCCACCAGTGCCGCCGCAACGTGAGCACCAATCTCCTCCACCGGCCCCCCCAGAGAACCCATGGTGACTACCACCCCCATAACGGCGGCAACAATACCAAAGGCTGGCAGGCTGTCCGCTAGATTAGCCATTGCCGCACTCGGCATATGTGCTTCGTGATGGTGAGTCTCCAGCTCGATATCCATCAGATTTTCTAGCTCGAAAGGGTTCATAGTTCCCCCCACCATCAAGCGAATATAGTCACAGATAAACTCAACCACATGGTGATCAGCGGAGATCTTGGGGTATTTATTAAAAATCTCACTCTCTTCAGGCTCTTCGATATCAGCCTCTAACGCCATCAACCCCTCTTTTCGGGATTTGCTGAACAGCTCAAACATCAATCCAAGCAGATCAAGATAGATCGTCTTATTGTAGGGAGAGCCCTTGAACGCCTTAATCACCTCTTTCGGTGTCACCTTCAACACCTTGGGTGGATTGCCCACCACAAAGGCACCCAACGCACCACCAAATATAATGACCAACTCGGCAGGCTGCCACAACGCTATCAAGATGCCGTGCGCCATTAAATAGCCGCCAAGCACCATACCAGTTACCATTATGTAGCCGATTATGACTTTCATCTATTTATAATCTTATTCGTTCAAGTAATTTAAATTAAGACGCTGATTCTACCGTGGGTTATCGTCCTGCACTCTTTGATCTTTAGCCCTCGGACATTGCACTGCGACCAAACAAAAACATGCCTAAAAAGTGCTAAGTAAGTTGCCAAAAGGCGTATTCTAGTTTACCCTCTCGGGCTTCTGGAGAAGTGTCCGAGTGGCCGAAGGAGCACGCCTGGAAAGTGTGTATCGGGGTAACTCGATCGAGGGTTCGAATCCCTCCTTCTCCGCCAAATCTAAAGAACAAAAGCGACTAATTTTATAAATCAGTCGAATTATTACCCACAAAACCACCCGCAAAACATTCCCCACTTCAGAATTAGGTATTACGTTTGCCAATCATCCCCAAACCCAAGGACGCCAGCGCAATAAACAGTAAAAAATGGCGTAACGCTGGTTCAGGCTCCACCCCAGTAGTGGCCGATAGATTTTCTGAATAAAGCGCTCAAGCTGCTGTTGCAGAAAACCTTGAAGCACACGCCAACGACGCGTCAACTAGGAGCCTGTCCGAGAATAGAGGTCGTAGCGAGAGAGTGTGATTTTTAGTTCATTTTTTCGACAATTTGAGGCGAATGGTTGTTCCCTTTAACAAGAATTGGCGGGAAAATGAGCAAAAAACACGCTTTCGCAGTAGACCTATCTATTCTCGGACAGGCTCCTAGGAGGGGTTGCGCTTTTTCTCCAGTGAGATGTGAGCAAAGTGTGCCGGGAGCATTTTCTGAAAATCGGCCACAGTGCTTTTAACCACCTCGGCGATATCAAGCAGATTTTCAGTACGCCCGATCAGGCGCCTCCATACCCAGTGCTAGCTGACCATTGAAGCGTACAATCACATCATCCTCTTCGTAGGTGTCGTGAACCTCGACCACATCGCCAAGCAGCAACCGACTGCCAACATCGCCTACTAATACTTTTTTACGATACGTCGTACACCACACCATGTGGATATGGAGCTAAAATACCGAGTGACTTCCTCTTCTATACTCTTTCATACATATGATGGTACCGACTCATGCTAAAAGCTGCCAGCTGAAGCTGGGGGTTTTAACCCTCCCAAGAGGAGACAATAAATAGCGTTTTCATCTTATCTCCCCGCAAAAGTAGCCGTTACCCATTTGTGACGGTGGTAACTACTCTATTCTTGGCGGGGTTAATGAAACCTTAAGGATGCTCTGAATAAGAAGTTTATGCGATAAAAGCAATGGAAACAGCGTGAAATCCAATGACCACTAAGAAGCCACTCAATCTAAGCGCCTTCATGATCCCTGTGCTGCTGCTGTTATGCCTTTTATTCATTCGCTGGCAGTATGGCGTGTTGCTATTTCACACTCTGGCGGAGCTTTTTTCCGTGGCGGTCGGCATTCTCATGCTGGTTATCGTTTGGAATACCCGTCATTTTGCCAAAAATGATTTTCTTCTCTACCTTGGCATTGGCTATTTTTGGATTGCAGTGCTGGATATCTGGCATACACTTACCATTGATGGGATGCCGTTCCTAGAGACCAGCAATCCAGAAATAACCCTGCATTTTTGGGTTTACACCCGTCTTCTCGAAGCACTTCTGCTGTTATCTGCGATGCTGTTTCTGAAAAGAAAACTGAATACCAGCTTGATGTTTGGCATCAGCGCTAGCCTTGTATTACTGGTCATCTGGGCATCCTTCACACTCAAAGAACCGGTCCTGATGACCTCAGAGGGGTTGACTGCATTCAAGGTGAATATCGAGTATTTCATCATGGCTATGCTCGGATTTGCGATCTTTGTTTACATCCAGCAGCGAGAGTGGCTAACCCCGAAGGTACTCTGCTTTTTACTCTCATCCATGGTCTTGACCATCTTTGCCGAGCTCTCTTTCACCCTGTATACCGATTTTCAGGGGATACCCTTTGTCATCGGCCACCTATTCAAATTCCTCTCATTCTGGATGATCTATCAAGCGATCGTACAGACAACATTGAGGGAGCCCTTTACCATTTTGGCTCAAGCGTCCAACAGTTACGATGCAATTCCGCACTCTGCTGTCGTTGTGGATAGCCAAGGCATGGTTTCACAGATCAACCGGTCGGCAGAGAAGAGCATAGGAAAACCGGTGCAACAACTCCTTCATCAACCGATTCACTCCCTTTTCCATCCAGCCAACATAAGTGAAGAGGTATGTGAATTGTGCCAGGCAATCAAACAAGGCAGGCCGGTGGAGGGGCTGGTTGTGGCATTCCCAGAGAGTAAGCAGTGGTTTCTTGCGTCACTGGCACCCATCAAGATCGGTGATAAAGCGAGCGGCATGGTGCAACTGCTCACCGACATTACCGAAGGAAAACAGAGTGAAGAGGCTCTGCGTCGTTCGCAGAAAATGGAGGCGATTGGCCAGCTTTCTGGTGGCATTTCCCATGATTTTAACAATCAACTCGGGGTTGTTATCGGCTATCTGGATTTCCTGAAAGACCATACTGCCAATGATAAAAAGCTGAACCAGTGGGTAGATATTGCCACTAATGCCGCGTTGCGCTGCGTGGATTTGACCCGGCAATTACTGGTGTTTTCCCGTCACCAAACCAAGGAAAAAACGGTGGTGGATATCAACGCCATACTCCGAAAGCAAGAGACCATCATTACCCGTTCGCTCACTCCCGAAGTAGAGGTGCAATACTTTCTTGCCGATGACCTGTGGACAACCGAAATCGACCCTGGCGAATTTCAGGATGCTATTCTAAACTTGGTGATCAATGCCCGTGATGCCATGCCTCACGGCGGTAAGTTACTGGTCGAGACCAGCAATAGACATTTGAATGAAGAATACACTGTCTCTACGCCCGAGCTAGAATCTGGTGATTATGTGCAGTTAATGATCAGCGATACCGGCACCGGCATGAACAGCGAAACCCAGGAGCATATCTTCGAGCCATTTTTCACAACCAAGCCGGAAGGTAAAGGTACCGGCCTGGGTATGTCGATGGTTTACGGGTTTGTCAAACGCTACGGTGGTGAGATCAAACTCTACTCAGAGCTGGGCATCGGCACCACCATTCGCTTCTATCTACCGCGCGCTCATGTTAACGAAACCGATTTTGCGGGCAGTGCCCCCCGTGAGACAGCACTGCCCAGCGGCTGCGAGTCGATCCTGATCGTCGATGATGAAGCCGACCTGTTGCAGCTGGCCAGCTATTATCTGAACGATTTGGGTTACCATACTCAAGTTGCAGGGAATGCCGCACAAGCACTGGAGATACTGGTGGGAGACAAAAAGTTTGATCTGCTATTCAGTGACGTGGTGATGCCCGGCAGCATGAATGGCTATGAACTGGCACAACAGGCAACAGAGCAAAGACCGGAGCTGAAGGTACTATTAACATCAGGCTTCACATCAAAAACCATTGCTCACAATGGTCTGGCTCGATTTAATGCCCATCTGCTTAGCAAGCCCTATCGTAAAATCGACCTGGCACTGCACGTCCGGAAAGTACTTGATGAAAAGAGCACAACATGAACCGGCCCAGACTGATAGTAATCGACGATGAACCCGATCTGGCAGGCTTTGTCTGCGATGTAGCCGAACGAGCTGGTTTTCATACTGAACAGTTCAATAGTGCTCGGATTTTCAAAGAAAAATACAACGGGCGTGCGGATGTCATTATCCTTGATATTATGATGCCAGAGGTCGACGGCATTGAAGTGATCCGTTTTCTGGCTGAAGACAATTGTGAGGCCCAACTGATTTTGATCAGTGGTTTTGACTCAGGCGTTCTCCATTCAGCACAGAAGCTGGCAACGGAACAAAAACTCAATTATGCCGGCAGTCTAAGCAAACCGTTCCGCTACGATGATTTGAATCAGCTACTAAATGGACTTTCCATCAAACCAACAAACCTTACCCAACAAAACGCAATTGAACCACCACCTGCGGATGAACTTCACAGGGCCATCAACCAGGATGAACTGGTGGTTTACTATCAACCCAAGGTCAGCCTTAATGGGCATTTCATTGCCGCAGTTGAAGCCTTGGTACGCTGGCAACACCCCACCCACGGCTTACTCAGTCCGGATCTATTCATTCCTACCGCTGAACAGCACGGCCTGATTGATGAACTGACCTGGGTTGTATTGAAACAAGCCGTAGCCCAGTGCTGTTTATGGCGAGATCAAGGACTCACCGTGCAGATTGCAGTCAACATGTCAGCGAGTACACTGAAAGAGCTAGATTTACCAGAAAAAATGGGCGACTTGGTCGAGAAATATGGACTAAAACCTTCTCAAATAACATTGGAAGTTACCGAAACCGCCTTAATGCAAGAGCTAACCAAGTCTCTGGATATTTTGACTCGGTTACGCATGAGGGGGTTTCATCTTTCCATTGACGATTTCGGTACCGGCTACTCCTCGTTGGTACAACTTTACCGGGTTCCCTTTTCAGTCATTAAGATTGACCGCTCTTTTGTGATGGAAATGGAAAATGATCCTGAAGCCACCACCATCGTCGAAACAATTATTTTATTAGGCCACAAGCTGAATATGAAAATAGTTGCTGAGGGAGTAGAGACAGATTTATGCTGCGATAAATTAGCGCGCCTGGCGTGTGACCAAGCACAGGGCTATCTATTTGCCAGGCCGATGCCCGGTGATCAAATTTTCTCGTGGTTTTCCCAGAGACTTTTACACGAAAAATAATTTTTCTTCCAGAAAATCACAAAATACCGGCTGAAGCCTTGCACTAAAATGCATCGTTTTGACTAGGAGCTTGTCCGAGAATAGAGATCGTAGCGAGAGAGTGTGATTTTTAGTTCATTTTTTCGACAATTTGAGGCGAATGGTTGCTCCCTTTAACGAAAATTGGCGGGAAAATGAGCAAAAAACACGCTTTCGCAGTAGACCTATCTATTCTCGGACAGGCTCCTAGTGAACTGAGGTGAGCAGAGAAAGGATATTAATCTCTCTTGTGTGGGCAGGTGGTTAGTTGATTCCTAAGGCTAAGAAGTGAATTTTTCAATCCTAGCAGGCTGTCGGACTTAGGAAGAATCTACTGCGAAAAATCCATTTTGGCCCATTTTTCTGATCCTTTTCGTTGAATATGCTCAATATTCGCCCCAAATGATCAAATAAATGGACTCAAAATGGCTTTTTCTCGCTACGACTCCCCAAGTCCGACAGCCTGCTAGCCAGACAACTCTCTTCGGTAAGCGATTTCAGGCATGGCATTGGTAATGCCTATCGCGCATTTTATCTCCCACTGTCACGTGTAACATGCCAAATGTAGCGTTTTTTGAAAAAAACACCTTTCAGCTTTACCAGAGGCTGTTTAAACCGCTAGTGGAAAAGTACTTATGAGTGGGGATCGGACACCGATAGGTATAGAGAGGGGTCTAATGAATAGCCAGATATTGATTGTTGATGATGACGAAGCGATTTTACGCTCACTCACTCGTCTGCTGCGCCCACTAAAATTACAGCTCCACAGCGAAAGTAGTGTTCAACGAGCGCTGGCCCTGTGTGAGACTATCGCCTTTGACCTCATTATCTCTGACCAGCGCATGCCCGAAATGGAGGGTACAGCATTCCTCAAAAAAGCCGCCCAACTCAGCCCCAACTCGATACGATTCATCCTCAGTGGTTATGCCGATTTTGATCACATCATCACTGCGTTTAATGAGGGTGTAATCCATAAATTTATCGATAAACCGTGGGATAATGAGGAGCTGCTCTTCACGATCAAATCGCTACTTAGCCGTGATCAAACCCACTCAGAGAGCAAACCATCAACCGCTTTCCACGGCATGGTCAGTAACGACCCCGCCATGCAGCGGCTGTTTAAACAGTTAAAAAAGCTGGCCACCGCCAACGCCCCGATATTCATTCATGGTGAGACCGGCACAGGCAAAGAGTTAGCCGCAAAAGCGATTCATCAAGAGAGCTATCGCCAAAACAAAAGCTTTATCGCCGTCAATTGCGCCAACTTCACTGAGCAGATGATGGCGGCCGAACTCTTCGGCCATAAGAAAGGAGCCTTCACCGGGGCCATTAACGACCGCCAAGGACTTATCCGTGAAGCCGATGGCGGTACACTTTTTTTAGATGAGGTGACCTCACTGCCGCTCGATCTGCAAGCTAAACTGTTGCGTGTGCTTCAAGAGCGTTGTTATAGAGAGGTAGGCGGCAACCACGAGATTGAGTTTGATGTGCAGCTCATTTCAGCTTCATCTGAGTTGATCAGCGGTGCGGTTGCACGAGGCACGTTTAGAGAGGATCTACAGTACCGACTCGATATCCTGCCCCTTAATCTACCGCCACTGCGGGAACGGGGTGGCGATGCACGGCTGATATTTGACTACTTCATTCATCAGCTGGGTATCGGGAACGGCGTCAAACTATCTAACCCGCTCAAGCAGTTCATCAACAGCCACGCATGGCCTGGCAATGTGCGGCAGCTCTACAATACGGCACAGTATGTCGCCGCGATGTTTGAAGGCGATGTGATTGATCTTAAGCATCTTCCGGCTCAACTCACAGAGAGCGACTCACCTCCCGCCAGTTTAATACCCGCCCCGCTCATGCCCTCGCTAAATCAGCTCACTAGCGAGGCGCTGAGCGCACTGCTTGAAAAACATCAGGGCAATAGAACGGCCACCGCCTCTACGCTCGGCGTCAGCCGCATGACCCTGTGGCGAAAAATGAACGAGTTGCAGGTCAAGGGATAAACAGCGTTGTATCACTTCGTAACATCTGTAACAGCTGTTACACCGCAAGCTGTAACAGCCTCATGTAATATTTTCAGCCGAAATTAATATCCTACTGTTTTTATTGGTTTTATTGGAATTGGCACGCCTTGTGAAAGATAAATCTTCACAAAGCGACAGTCAAGCCGCTTTTGATTACCCAACTCTAAAGAGGATAACATCATGAAAACAATAAATAAACTACTCATCGCCGCAACCCTTGGTACTGCATTTGTTGGACAAACCTATGCTGCCGAGCTAGACAGCAAAAACGCAACGGTCTCCATGTCAGTGGGCCAATTTGCATCCATCACCGGACTGGATGACTTTGTCCTTTCCACATTGGGGTCTGATGGTGCTGCAGGAGCCATCTACAGTGGCAGTGATGCTTACAATCTGGAATCTAACGCCCAGGTTCGCGTCTCACTCTCAGGCGGCAATCTTACCAACGGTAGTGATTCAGTCAGTACCAGCTACTCACTGGACGGGGGTGGGCTCACATTTGATACCACCTCAGACTCTGTCCATAACGGCAGTCACACCATCGCCGCATCAGCAACACTGGGCGATATCTCCGCTCAGAAAGCAGGTGCTTACTCAACAGTCATCACACTGACTGTCGCTAGCCTGTAACTGGAGTCACAGGCGGCCTTCGGGCCGCCACCTTCACTGGGGGTTTGTCCCCGCCATCGCAAGAAGTTACCCCCACCGCAATTGAAGAGCAATCTATCTGGATTTTGCAGAGGTTAAGCACATGTTTAAAAAACATTCACTCTATGTCACGCTATTTTTTGCGCTGCTTTCACCCTATCTTTTGGCTGGCGAGTACGCCGTCACGCCCATGATGATAGAGATGGCATCAACACCCAAAAAAACGGAGCAGTTTTCATTTCAGGTCTTTGGCAAAAGCGCTGGATCGGTCAATATCAGTGCCTGGGATATGGCCCAACAGGTAAGTGGGCATATGGGTTTTATCCTACCGGAGAAGAGTCAAAAATCACTGGCAAGCTGGGTCACGATTGATAATCCAAACTTCTCCATCAAAAAAGATCAACAGATCAATGTGACCGGGACGATCACGGTTCCACCCTGGGCGAATGGCAGTTACCACACTGCGCTGATGGTGGAGGAGGCACAGGGTAGAGATGTGAAAGGGGTGGTGGTTAATGTCCGCTACGCGGTGATCTTAAATATCACAGTTGAGGGCAAACGGACACGCATCAAAAGTACGTTTCGCAATCTTCGCCTAGTTGAGCAGGATAATAAACTCTACATCACCGGTCGCTTTAAGAACCTCTCAAATCGAGACTATCGCCTCAGCTCAAAAACTCAACTGCGGGATAGTAACAATCGTCTCATCAGCCAGATCAACTTGAAAACTCAATCGGCATGGCAGCGCAGTGATGAGCTTTCCAGAGTCTTCCCCGGTGCGGAGGTGGAGCTTTTTGGGCTGATTGAAAAAGCGGTTAATGTAGGTCGCTATCAGGCGATTGTCAGAAACAATTTTGGTGATCGGCATCAACCCACCTTTCGCAGTGAGATGGTCATCACCGATGCGATCTATGCCGCCACCGCACCCAAGGCGCATCAGAAATCAGTGCTGCAACTGCTGCCGGAACAGATCAAGCTTAAGGTGCGCCGCAATGGCCACACATCATCCACGATGGTGCTGGTCAACCATCACCCATACGCCGTTGACGTGACCTTTCCAAGCGACAGCAGTACATCGCAGACGTTACTTAAAAAGTATCGATTCACACCCGCCACCCTCCGCCTGGAACCCAATGAACGCAGAATGGTGATGCTAAAACAGACCTTTAAAAAGCACGACACTATCCAGGCTGTTAATCACCGCGCTGAGATTCTTATCAATGACCAGGTGGAGTGGCTCGATATCCGCGCCACTCTGTAAATGGAATTGTCATGAAACATATTTACCTTCATGCGCTCTGCTCGACGTTGATCCTCTGCCTGATCACCGGCTGCGCCACCGATGCGGGGCTAAAAAACGCCTCTTCGGAAGAGAAGCCCAGCAGAAAAAGTCTGGTTATTGAACCTTCGCTCTCAACCCGACTGGCAGCACGAGACGCTAACGCCCATTTCAATGCTGATCAGATGAGCTTACGAGAGGCCCCTTCTGCGAAACCCACGAGGCAAACGAGACGAGATAGCTGCCTCAAACACCCCGATGGGGTGAAAACAGATCAGATCAACGACCTCAATATTGTCTTTTTCGAGGCACCACTGCGTGAGGTGTTGGTTGAACTGAGCATGATGAGCAACATACCCATTGTGGTGGATGAGAATGTCGATGGACTCATCTCGGTGAATATGAGTGGTATCAATTTTGATGATGCCCTGGATGTGGTGCTGAGCGGTGGCGATTTCACCTACCGTAAAATGGCGCGCCACGTTCTGGTGGGTAGCGCACTGCCTGACTCGCCTATATTCCACAAGCTGGCCATCAACTGCCACTACCGGCCACAGCACAGCAAACCGATCGATCTTGCTGCCACACTGAGCCCTTACTTCCGGCAGTTCATCAGCATCCATAAAGATTCAGACTATCTGACTATCACCGCCGCACCCAATACGTTGAATTTGATACGCAACCACCTCAACAATATTGATCGTAAACCCGAGCAGCTACTGCTGGAAATGCAGATCATTGAGGTGAGCAGCGAGGCGATGGATCTACTGGGGGTCAACTGGAATCGATTTGCACGTGACGCCAATACTAAAGCAAACCGCCGCATGGGCACCGCGGAATGGAGCGGCATTGAGCGCAATGCTGCCGTGCTCTCAAATCCAATCTACTCCTATGGTTATCTGCCCATCCGCACGCTGACCGACTCGCTCCAGGTGCTGAGAACCAATGGTGATGCGCATATTATGGCGATGCCCAGCATCGTCACCCTTGATGGCAAAGAGGCCATATTCTCCTCCACCTCGACCGTGTGGCTTCCCTTTGTGAACAGTGGCAGCAACGCCAATGGCAAGGAGCTGGTCTATGGCATCAATATGAAGATGGTGCCGCGCATTGCTGACGGTGGCAAAGTGAAACTCGATATCATCAATGCGACAGTGAGTGATTTCACCACCGATAGTCAGGGCCGCCCCAAGATTACATCACACACCATCTCCAACACCGTTTACGTGCAGGATGGTGACTACCTAGTACTGGGCGGTCTGTTCCAAAAGAAGAGTCGGAAACGCCATGAAGGCATTCCCTTCTTAAAAGACATCCCCTTGGTGGGAGCACTCTTTGGCCAGAAAAAAGATGATCTGATAGAGACGGAGGTGCTGATCATGATCCGCCCCAAAATATTGGGGGGATAAGGTGCCGGCACTGATCGCACTGCTGCTCCTGTTCATAGTCAGCCCACTCTGGGCCGATGGCCGTGGTTACCTGAGTGCAGGACAGAGTGTCGATGATAATGCCATGGTCTGCATGAGTATTGGCCTAACGGCCACACTGACTGGCCTGGATGATTTTTCACTCACCACCCATGACGCCGCTGGGGCGGCAGGTGCCATCTACCAAGGCGATGACCTGTTTCATCTTGAGAGCAACGGTGCCGTCCGCATCAATATCGTCACCGATGGGCTCTTCAATGGCCGCCATAAGATCATGCCCAATTTCCAGTTAGATGGCATCAATGGGCCACTCAATATCATGGCTGATGAGGCGCATAGTGGCGATCACACCCTGTCGGCCGTCGTGATGCTCGGCGCAATTTCAGCCCAACAGGCGGGGCAGTACAGTGGCGAAGTGACACTGACTGTCGTGCCGCAAATGGGAGATGGCAGTAGTTGTGGTGCATATAGCGTGAGCTACCCATCATCTTCCAACTACAGCGGCACATCGACCAACGAGTGGGCAACGCTCGCCTATGAAGATCTCTACCCTAACCCCGGTGATGCCGACTACAACGATATGGTGCTGCAGTTCCGCATCGAAGAGCACTACAACGCACAAAACCAGCTGGAGACGGTCGAGCTTGATTTCATTCCCCTGGCACGTGGCGCCGGTTACAACCATCGACTCTATCTCTCCCTGGATGGATCGCTGGCCGGCAGCAACAACGTGACCCACCAAAGCCCGCCCGCCATTGTCGGCGATGCAGAGGTAAAGGTCACCCATACCCATTTCACCAACGATACCACCACCGTCACTTACTATAATCAGGGTGATGATCTGCTGCTCTTTCACAACACCCGTGCCACCCTAGCGGGGTTTGCCAATGTCTATGAGAGCAGCGACTACACGCCGCCCAAGTCGATGACATCCGTATCGATCAGCCTAAACAACCCGGAACTTAATCTTGGCAATCGCGGCCTCTCATCCAACGACCTCTTCTATCGCCCCTTTCTCTATGTGATGAACACACGACAAGATATCGACCTTGCAGAGGTAAACCCCCATGATGGCATGATCGACGGCAACGGCTACCCCTTCGGGCTCATTGTGCCTGCCAATTGGCGCTGGCCATTAGAGCGGGTAGATATTAATGTGGCCTATCCGCTCTTTAGCGAATATCGGGCATGGCTCTCGGGAGAGAGTACCGCCCTCTCCGCCATGGCGACCAACTGGTATGACTACCCAGCACCGGGCGCTGAAGGCTCATTGATCTGGGGTGGGATAACAACACCATCAACTATTGAGCCGTAACAATGACAGTGACAGATCATCTTGGTCATACCTGATTCAGGCGAACCTTTGATCTCATGGCACGACTGTCTGGTTAAAAACACCAACACTCTCTGAAAAAATCTAATTTCCTTGGTTTGCGGTAAAATAGCCGTTTACGAGAGAACAAATCCCCCCAAAAAAAGGACTCAGGCCATGACGCATGTTAACACCCTCCTACATCAGCTACTCAAACAGATCCAAAAACACCCATTTGACTATGCCGTAAAACACCATAAAGGAATTTCCGGGTTCACCACCTCAATGGCTGGACTCAATTTTGTGCCTTAGCGACAACACCAACAACACCTCTCCATCCACGACACTGACGGGAAAGGTTCGGAGATGACAGCGGGCAGGTGGCATGGTGACCGCTCCCGTTTTGATGTTAAACCGGGCGCCGTGCATGATACAGATTATCTCATCCCCTTCGATCGCACCACCGGATAACGGAGAAGGGTTATGGGTACATCGGTCTTCAAACGCATACACTGCCTGGTCATGAAAATAGACGGCTATTTTCAGATCATTCCATTCAACCACGCGATAATGCTCACGCTTCAGCTGCTCCAGACTACAAACCGCAAGTTTTTGACTCATTTACCTCTCCAGCCACTCATAATCACCGTTCAGTTGGTATAGAATGAGGGCGACTACTACAACCATCAGTGGGTTGTTAAATGAATGATGAAACCCAGATATCGAGCAAAGCGGCACAGACCCTTAAACAGGTGTTTGGTTACGATAGCTTTCGCCCCCAGCAAAAGCAAATTGTAGAACAAATCTGCAAGGGAGAAGATGCACTGGTATTGATGCCGACAGGCGGCGGTAAGTCGCTCTGCTACCAGATTCCATCACTGGTCAGGGAGGGGGTCGGCATTATCATTTCACCTCTGATTGCCCTGATGCAAGATCAAGTTGATACACTGCAACAACTGGGGGTGAGCGCCGCCTATCTCAACTCCACCCTGCGTGCACCGCAAGTTCAACAGGTGATTCAACAACTTCATGCGGGTGAGTTACAGATGCTCTACATTGCACCTGAACGATTGATGATGTCGCAAACCCTGGTCATGCTTTCTCAAATTAATATTGCGCTGTTTGCCATTGATGAGGCTCACTGCGTTAGTCAGTGGGGGCATGACTTTCGCCCGGAGTATATTCAACTCTCGGTGCTGCATGAACGCTTCCCCCATATTCCACGCATTGCCCTCACCGCCACCGCCGATAAAGCCACCCGGCAGGAGATTATTGAACGGCTATCACTCCAGCACGCCACGCTCTTTAACAGCGGCTTTGATCGCCCCAACATTCGTTACAGCATTTCTGAAAACAGCGGCAACGCACGGGATCAGCTATTGCGTTTTATTCAAAGCGAACATCCGGCTGAAGCGGGCATCGTCTACTGCCTCTCCCGCAAGCGGGTGGATGAACTCGCCAGTTGGCTCTGTCACAAAGGTCTCAATGCACTGCCCTACCATGCGGGCCTCAGCACTGATCGGCGTCGCACCCATCAACAGCGTTTTTTGCGGGAAGATGGCATTATTATGGTGGCCACCATCGCCTTCGGCATGGGAATTGACAAACCCGATGTGCGCTTTGTTGCCCACCTTAATCTGCCCAAAAGCCTGGAGGCTTATTACCAGGAGACCGGCCGTGCCGGACGTGATGGCCAACCCGCCGATGCCTGGATGTTATATGGCCTGCAAGATGTGATTGTACTGCGCCAGATGCAGCAACAATCAGAAGCGAGTGAACACTATAAACGCATCGAACAACACAAGCTCAGTGCCATGCTCGGCTTTTGTGAAATCACCAGTTGCCGCCGTCAGGCGCTACTGCACTACTTTGGCGACTATTTAGATGCCCCCTGCGGCAATTGTGATACCTGCCTAGAGCCACCCAAAACCTGGGACGCCACTACCGCTGCACAAAAAGCACTCTCCTGCGTACACCGCACCGGGCAACGATTCGGGGTTAACCACCTAATTGATGTATTAATGGGAAAAGAGAGTGAACGCATCAAGCGATTCGGCCACGATGAAGTAAGTACCTTTGCCATTGGCAAAGAGCTGAATACACAGGAGTGGCGTCACCTCTATCGACAGTTAATCTCCCGTGGCCTGCTCAGTGTCGATATCGAAGGGTACGGCGCGATTAAACTTAATGAAGCCGCCCGCCCGATTTTAAAGGGTGAGCCATTACAACTACGGAAACTGAAAAAAGCCGCAGGCCGCAGCAGCAAACGTGGCAAAAACAACGTTGAAGCCTTTGCCACCCCGGAAGAGAACAGCCTGTGGGAAAAGCTGCGAGAACACCGCAAGGAGCTGGCCGATCAGCAGGGAGTGCCGCCCTTTGTTATCTTCCACGACAGCACCCTGCGAGAGATGGTGATCTCCCGCCCAGCTAATCTGCTGGACATGGGCCAAATAACCGGGGTTGGCGCTAAAAAGCTGGAACGCTATGGTGATGATTTTGTCGGAATTATCACACTGAGTGAATAATAAAGACTCCTGTAGCAAGGCCACGCAGAAGGACACCTGCTATTTTACGGTAAGTCGAGCAGTCAAAAAAAGGTAGTGGAGGCTTTTTTGACCAATTTTTAATTGGATATTCGGGCCATGGACGCTTCGAGATAAGGGGCTTATACTTCATCACACACCAACGTTCCAATAAAGCGATACTTTGATGAGATATATAGCCATTTTATTTTTAATACCAATATTGTGTTATGCGGGTAATGGTAATTCAATACCACCAGACTATTTCGCAATACATAAACCTTATTCGGCGGCCAGCTGTCTGGATATGGAAACACAACAAGAAGTTGATCAATGCAGCGCAGCCAAGCTATTAAAAGTTACAAAGCAAATGGAAGCTATGGTTGATGAGCTAACAAAAAGCTACAGATTCAATGAGCCAGAATTGGGAGTGATTTTTATCGAGGCACAAAAATCCTGGAATAATCACATGAAGTTGGCATGTGACTACCAAACTTATTATTCAAAAGGTGGCTCTGGTTATCAATCAATACTGAATGCTTGCAAGGAGAGTCAAATGTCAGAACGTATAAGTTACTTATATTGGATGTTAGATAGCCCGTAACAGATCCTGTTGGAGGAAATAATACAATGAACGCATTACAACCTACATGGGGGAAATTAACATTTGAATCGGAGGGGGCAGAAGGAGGCCCTTATCATAGTCGAATATTACATATTCCATCCGATGTTTCAGGTTTAACCATTGGCCGAGGTTATGACATGAAATTGAAAAATTCGGAGAAGATAAAAAAAGATTTGGTTGCGGCAGGCGCAAACTTGAAGGATGCAGAAATTTTATCACGTGCAGCCGGGTTATCTGGTCAGAGTGCAAAGGCATTTATTACTACTCATAAACTTGAAGAATTCGAAATCACTGAAGAGGCTCAGGTGAGCCTGTTTGAAATGACGTATAAAGAAGAAGAAGCCGAAGCAAAGCGTTTGTGTACCAAAGCAGATGTACAAGCGAAATATGGGAGCTGTAACTGGGCCCAATTAAGCTCGGCTATTAAGCAGATATTGGTAGATCTTAAGTTTAGAGGGGATTACACAGGAGGAACTCGAAGATTTCTTCAAAAACATGTGGTTGCCAATGATGCGAAGGGATTTCTTTTCGAGCTGAATAAAAGAAGCAACTGGGCCAGCCTTAGAGTGCCTAGCGACAGATTTAAAAGAAGGGTTAGTTTTTTTAGGGCTAATGCGCTTATAAAGCCTTAACCCTAATCTCCAGATAGCATCTTAGGCCGCTGGCAATTACGCCAAGCTTTGAACACCCTCATCTTCCACCACAGCACCCTGCGAGAGATGGTGATCTCCCGCCCGGCCAACCTATTGGCCATGGGTCAAATAAACGGGGTTGGTGCTAAAAAGCTGGAACGCTATGGTGATGATTTTGTCGGAATTATCACACTGAATGAATAACAGACACTCTGATTGTTCAGGTGTTCTTCAATAATTTATTACGCATAAAGGCGTAATACATCACCGGAATAACCAGCAACGTCAACACCGTGCTGACCAGAATACCGAAGATCAATGAGATGGCCAATCCGTTAAAAATAGGGTCATCCAGAATAAACATCGCTCCAAGCATCGCCGCTAGACCGGTCAAAATAATCGGCTTTGCCCGCACCGCACCTGAACGAATAACCGCTTCATCAAATGGCCGCCCTTCGGCCAGCTCCTGATTTATGAAGTCCACCAGCAGAATTGAGTTGCGCACAATAATACCCGCCAGTGCGATCATGCCGATCATGGATGTCGCGGTGTATTGCGCACCCAACAATGCGTGCCCTGGAAGGACACCAATAATGGTCAATGGAATTGGAGCCATGATAATGAGCGGCACGATGTAGGAGCGGAACTGCGCCACAACCAGCAGGTAGATCAGGATCATCCCCACTGCATAGGCTAGCCCCATGTCGCGAAATGTTTCGAAGGTCACCTGCCATTCACCATCCCACTTCACACTGTATTGATAGGGGTTGTCCGGTTGTGAAAAGAGTGTCTGTTCAATGTAGCCCTGCTCGAACGGGCTGTTTTTCAACTGGGCAAAGATGTCAAACATGCCGTAGAGCGGGCTGTTGGTGCTGCCGGCAGCATCTGCGGTAACAAAAACCACCGGCATCAAATCCTTGTGGTAAATGGTCTGTTCACGGTTCTCCATACGCACCGTGACCAAATCAGCCAGTGGTATCAGCTGGCCGCCTGTGCTCCTGACTTTAATACCCAAAAGGGTATTCAGGTCAGTCTTATCGCCCTCGGAAATTTCAACCCGTATCGGTACCGAATATTTTGCCAGTCCATGCAGATAACTCACATCAGCACCAGCCAGTACGGTAGAAACCGCACTCACAACATCCGCTTGTGAGACACCCAAAATCGCCGCTTTCGATTGGTCAATCTGGATCAGATAACGGGCTGATGTGGTCTCTATTGAGTCATCCACATCGACAATTTCATCGGTATTCCGCATCACCTCTCGCAGCTGCCTGGCCACCTGAATTTGTCCATCATAATCAAGCCCATAAACCTCTGCAACCAGCGGAGCCTGTACCGGCGGACCGGGTGGTACCTCGACTATTTTCACATTGGCACCCAGGCGCTGGGCAATCTCTTGGAGTGGTGCGCGCACAGATTGTGCAATCTCGTGGCTGCTGCGATCACGCAGTGACTTATCTACCAGGTTCACCTGTAGATCACCCATGTGAGGATCACTGCGCAGATAGTATTGACGCACCAAGCCATTAAAGTTGACCGGGGCCGCTGTGGCAGCGTAGGCCTGATAATCACTCACCTCAGGCACACTGGCGATGTAGACCCCCAGTTCCCGGAGCACATGAGCCGTCGCTTCAACCGGTGTCCCCTCCGGCATATCGACCACCACCTGAAATTCGGATTTATTGTCGAAGGGCAACATTTTAAGCACCACTACTTTAACCACCACCAGTGAGACAGAGAGCGCGATCAGCAACAGCACAACACCCAGCAGGCTCCAGCGCTTCGCCCGCCCCTGCTCATCTCTCAAAAATGGCCGCATGATACGATTAAAGAGTGGATAGAGAGCGGGTTTTTGATCCGTTTGATGTTCGGCAAGTGCCGGGGTTTCACCCAACACTTTGAGGGTCAGCCAGGGGGTGATAACAAAGGCGACCGCCAGGGAGATCAACATCCCCATACTGGCGTTGATCGGAATTGGGCTCATGTAGGGCCCCATCAATCCACTCACAAACGCCATTGGCAACAGCGCGGCAATCACCGTAAAGGTTGCCAAAATAGTTGGACTGCCCACTTCATCAACCGCTTTGGGAATAATTTCTGACAGTGGTTTACCTCTGTTGAGCTGGATATGGCGGTGAATATTTTCAACCACCACAATGGCATCATCGACCAAAATACCAATCGAAAAGATCAACGCAAACAGTGAAACCCGGTTGATGGTAAAGCCCCATGCCCAGGAGGCGAACAGCGTCATCGCCAGAGTAACGGTAATGGCACTGCCCACGATAAAAGCTTCACGTCGCCCCAGGGCGATCCAAGTCAAAAGAACCACGCAGAGTGTGGCGAAAATCAGTTTTTTAATCAGGTGGGTTGCTTTATCATCGGCCGTTTTACCGTAATTCCGGGTTACTGTTACCTCAATATTTTCGGGAATAAACAAACCCTGCAACTGCTCAACACGTTGAATCACCTGCTCCGCCACATCCACCGCATTGGTGCCCGGCTGCTTGGCGATGGCAATGGTGACGGCCGGAAACTCTCCTCGGGCTGAAACACCTTTTTCAGCAATCGCCTGACCGGTACCAAACCAGACGTATTGATCGGGGTGATCTGATCCAATACGCACCTCAGCAACATCACTCAAATAGACCGGCTCGCCCCTGACAACCCCCACCACCAACTGGCTAATCTCTTCGGCACTGCTCAGAAAATCACCCACCCGCACCACTATTTCACGGTTGTCCCGAATCATCACTCCGGCCTGATTGGAGAGATTAGCCTGTTGCAGTGCATGACTAAGCTCACCAATCGCCATGTTGTAACCGGCCAGTTTTTGCAGGTCGAGCAGCACATGAACAACCTGCTCAGGGCTACCCAGCGTATAGATATCCCGCGTCCCTTTAACACGCTTAAGCTCAACCTCAATGGTATGGGCAACTTTAGAGAGTTCAGTCGCCCCCACCTGCTCATCTTCACTCCAGAGTGTCAGTGAGACAATCGGCACATCATCGATTCCCATCGGCTTTATGACCGGCGGTAAAATACCCACATGTTGAGGAATCCAGTCACTATTCGAGTGCACCGCATTATAGAGTCGAACAATCGCATCGGTGCGCGGCTCACCCACCTCAAAGCTCACCGTCAGCAGCGACATACCCGGTTTGGAGACTGAATAGACATGCTCCACCCCTTCCAACTCTGAAAGTACCTGCTCGGCAGGCGTGCTGACCAGCGCCTCAACCTGCAACGCCGAAGCACCGGGGAACGGAATAAAGACATTAGCGAAAGTGACATTGATCTGCGGCTCTTCCTCTTTCGGTGTCACGATAATCGCAAACAGACCCAGCAGCAGACCAACCAACGCCAGCAATGGCGTGATTTCAGTCTGTAGAAAACGTTTTGCGATATTACCAGAGAGGCCCATGGATGAACTCATCAGTTACTCTCCCGCCTGGTCACGGCGTTTAAGCATAATACCGGCCCGTACCGGGTCAAGTAAGACCTGATCACCTTCATATAGCCCGGCGAGTATCTCGGTACGTCCATCCTTCAGCTCTCGCCCCAAACGAACCTGCCGGTAAGCGATTGCATCGCCATTCATTACATACACTGCCGTCAACTCACTGCGACGGACAATCGCTTGTTGATCAACAGCCAGAGCAGCAAAAGAGCCTATAGTGAAAGCCACTTTCACCATCATGCCAGGATAAACACCCTCCAGACCACCCGGTAAACCCACCCGCACTTTGAAACTGTGGGTCACCGGATCAGCATAGGGGTAGATGGTTATCTCATCACTGACAACAGCTTTTGCCTCCGTTTGTGGAAGCAGCACCTGGGCAGATTCATTTTTTCTGACCTGCTCAATATAGCGTTGAGGCACTGAGACCGTTACCCGCATATCATCAACCACAAACCCGCTCATTAAGGGCTGCCCTACGTTGGCCATTTCACCTTGCTCTATGTGACGAGCAACCACAATGCCACTGAATGGGGCTTTGATAACGGTGTAATCAAGTTGTTCTTTTGCCTGTTGCCACTGCGCTTCAGCCCCTTTCAAACGTTGTTCGCTGGCATTGAGATTGGCAACCGCCTCATCAAAAATGGCAACAGATACCAATTTTTTACTTTGCAGCTCAAATGCCCGCTTGTGCTCAGCCTTGCTCTTGATATAGATCGCTTTCGCCTCTTGCAGAGCCGCATCAACGGTATCCAACTGCGCCTGCTGCTGCTTATCACGCAGGCGCATGATAACGCTGCCCTGCGGTACAAAATCATCCACATCAAAATTAATTTCGGTAATACGCCCCGAGGTCTGTGCTGAAATAGTGGCCTGTTTAATCGCCTCTATCACACCGTCATACACCATACGCTGCGAGTACGCCTTATACTCCACTCTCTGTGATGGAATTGATTCATCAGCAACAGCAAAGGAGAGAGTGAAAAACAAAAATAGTAGTGATGTTGTGATAATTTTTTTCATGTGCGGCTGACCACCCCAGAACAGTTGAATGACTTACTGATTAGGCTATATTATAAAATGCTAATATTCAAGGGTATGTGACGACAAACACAATTATCTACAGCGTTTACCCCTGACAAAAAAACGTATAAACGCTACACTTTATGCCATAGAGTCAAAAGAGAGTTCACTATGCGACAAAAAACGTTACTACTCACCCTTGTTCTGCTTTTATCGGGTTGTAGTCAGAGCACCATCAACATCAGACTGGATGCCATCAATACACCCGATTACTCCGCAGAAAAACAGTCGTATCAACTTCTAAGTGGCGACCCCGAAACCAAACGTGACGACCTCTATTTCCAAGAATTTAGCCGCTTTGCCCGATATGCTCTCAAGCAAGCCGGACTACAGGCAACAAGTAGCAGCGCCGAAACCGATCAAAAAGTCTATTTCAGCTTTGGTGTTAACAGCGGCACCACGAAACGCCAGACCTACAGTGCCCCCATCTACGAATATGTCGGTGGAGATACTATTACCATTCAGGAGCACGCCACCCGCAATGGCAGCATCGATACCAACACCACCCAGATCTATGTTCCTTATCGCTTTAAATTGATTGGCAGAGAGTCACGTTCTCGAAAAATCACCACCTATCAGAGTTACCTCCGGTTAGAGGGACGCAGCAACAGTGACGACCAAAAACAACTCTGGATGATCACCGTTGAGACAAACAGTGCTAGCAATGATCTGCGCATGTTAATACCGCTAATGTTAAGCAAAGCACAACCCTATATAGGAAAAAATACCGGCAGAGCCATACAGATAAAAGCCTCTCCGGATGATCAACAGATACAGCAGTTTATCGATGGTGCAAATAACTAGGAACCTGCCCGAGAATAGCGGCCGTAACGAGAGCAAGCGATTTTGAGTCAGATTTTTCGATTATTTGAGGCGAATAGTGGGCCTATTTAACGAAAATAATCGGAAAAGCTAGCCAAAGTGGCTTGCTCGCAGTAGGTCAGTCTGTTCTCGGACAGACTCCTAGCACATCAACCACTTTATATTGACCAGGGAGCGGTCACACATGAAACACCACCTCTTCAGCTGCTTGATGTGGCTATTTATTGCCACCTTCAGCCATCCACTGCACGCCGCTGAACCACCCCCACTGCCCTTAGCCAACAACTACCAGCAGGACATCGAAATCAGCCAATACTGGGTGAGTGAAAAGCTGGATGGTGTGCGCGCTTATTGGGATGGAACACAGTTAATTTCAAAGAATGGTAACCCGTTTTCGGTACCCGAATGGTTTACCGATGCGTTTCCCACTCAACCACTGGATGGTGAGCTATGGATTGGCCGTAATCAATTTGAGAAGCTGCTCAGCACCCTTCGACAACAACCGATTAATCACAAGCTATGGCAAAAGGTACGCTATATGGTTTTTGATCTTCCTGCAAAGGGGCTCCCTTTTGAACAACGCCTGGTTAAAATCAGGCAGATCATTCATACCCATCCAAGCCCCTATCTGTTTATCGTTAAACAATACCAACTATCAACCCATACCGAGCTAATGGAAAAGCTTGATCAAATAACCGAGTCAGGAGGCGAAGGGTTGATGCTTCATAATAGCCAAGCACTCTACACCGCAGGCCGAAGCAACCATCTTCTTAAAGTGAAAATATATCGGGATGCCGAAGCCACCGTTATCGGGCATCAACCAGGGAAGGGAAAATACAGCGGGCTGCTCGGTTCGTTACTGGTTGTCGATAAAGAGGGGAATAGATTTAAACTTGGCAGCGGCCTTAACGACCAACAACGTAAAGACCCACCTCCCATAGGGAGCACCGTCACCTACCGATTTACCGGGAAAACCATCAACGGATTACCACGCTTTGCTTATTTTTTGCGGGTTTATGCTGAACTGTAAAAACAGAAAAACCCGCTCCAAAATGGAGCAGGTTTTTTAAATGTGGTCGGGACGGCAGGATTTGAACCTGCGACCACCTGCCCCCCAGGCAGGTGCGCTACCAAGCTGCGCTACGCCCCGAATAAAACTCATCAATCTATCACTCGGCGCGAATTCTAACTGATTTAAGTTGCCAGATAAATAGCTTTTTAACTTTTAAGGATTTTCAGCAAATCTTCCAGCTCACTTATCATAAGCTCAACGGTTTGGTTTTTGCTGTTAACACTTTTCTGTTTTTTTTCACCCTTCAACTGCTGACGGGCCCCACCAATAGTAAATCCTTGTTCGTAGAGTAAACTGCGGATTTGGCGAATCATCAGCACATCATGGCGCTGGTAGTAGCGCCGGTTACCCCGGCGTTTAACCGGCTTGAGATGTTCGAACTCCTGTTCCCAATAGCGAAGCACATGGGGCTTTACGCCACATAACTCACTCACTTCACCAATGGTAAAATAACGTTTACCGGGGATCGTTGGTAGCTCACTGTTATTTGACGCTTCCAGCATAAGATTCTACTCTCGCCTTTAACTTTTGACCGGCCTTGAATGTGGCCACTCGACGTGCGGTAATCGGGATCTCTTCCCCGGTCTTTGGATTGCGACCAGGGCGCTGGCTCTTATCGCGCAGGTCAAAATTACCAAAACCCGATAATTTAACCTGCTCTCCACGCTCAAGTGCCATTCGAATCTCTTCAAAGAAACACTCCACTATCTCTTTCGCTTCGCGCTTATTCAAACCAAGCTCTTGAAACAGCGTCTCTGCTATGTCGGCCTTAGTCAATGCCATTGTTGTTATTCTCTCAGTTTAGCGTTCAGCTTTTCTGACAAGGTATCAAGGATTTTAGTGACTGTGGCTTCCACATCCTCATCAGTCAATGTTTTGTGATCATCCTGCAAATTCAGAGCGATGGCAAGACTTTTCTTGCCAGAATCAATACCTTTCCCGGTATAAATATCAAACAACTTCAACTCTTTCAATATAGATGAAGCGGCAGATTCAATGCAATCTTGAACGCTCTGCACTGAAACATCTTCATCAACAAGCAAGGCAATATCCCTACGAATTGATGGGAATTTAGAGAGCTCAGTAAATGCGGGCAGGCGCGCCTCAATTAAGGCGTCCTGAGATAACTCAAACAGGTAGGCCTCAGCAGGTAAATCCAACTGTTTGGCAACCAGCGGGCTCACCTTGCCGACCCAACCAATAAGCTGCTCTCCTCTGTGAATCGATGCCGATTGACCCGGGTGCAATGCGGAGTGCTGCTGGGCAATAAAGTTCGCATCATTAATACCACCTGCAGAGAGTAAGGCTTCAACATCACCCTTAATGTCAAAAAAATCAACCTTTCGCCCCTGCTCTGCCCACTGCTCCGGGTTCAATTCACCTGAAATCACACCGGCAATGACTGACTCCTGCGTCAATTCGCCATCCACCTCAACAAAACGGCGACCCACCTCAAACAGGCGAATACGCTCTTGCTGGCGATTGGCATTGTAGATAAATGCTGGCAACAGCCCTGACCACAACGTGGTACGCATAACCGACATATCACTGGAAATAGGGTTAGCCAACGTCACCCCTGGTGATTCCGGTGTCAACGCCAGCTGAAATTCAGGATCGACAAAACTGTAGGTGATCGCCTCTTGGTAACCACGGTCTACCATGATTTGACGCAGGCGATTAACCGGCAGTTGCCGTTCGGTTTTCAGCGCCATCTTCAAGTGGGGTGATGGGCGTGAGACGGGTAAGTTATCATAGCCAAAAATACGCCCAACCTCTTCGATCAGGTCTTCTTCTATGTTGATATCAAAACGAAAACTGGGCGCACTCACCTTCCAGCCACCCTCAACCGCAAGGCACTTCATACCCAGTGTAGAGAGAATACGTTCAACTTCAACTGGTGCTACCTCCACACCCAACACCCGCTTAATTCGATCACTACGCAAGGTAATATCGGCAACGACAGGTAGCTCCGCTCTATTAACAACCTCATTAACCGGGCCGGCAGTACCACCACAAATATCAAGTAACAGCTGAGTCGCACGCTCGATGGCTAATGGCTGCAGTGCCGGATCAACACCGCGTTCAAAGCGGTGGGATGACTCCGTATGCAGACCATAACTACGCGCTTTCCCGGCAATCGCCGTGGGTGAGAAAAAAGCGCTCTCAAGCAATATATCCTGAGTATCATCAGTAACACCGGTGCCCTCACCACCCATGATACCCGCCAGTGCCACCGCTTTAGTCTGGTCAGCAATCACCAGAGAGTCGCTATTGAGCTTAATTTCCTTGCCATCCAGCAACTGCAATGCCTCATCCTGCCGGGCCATACGCACACAGATGCCACCGTCAAGTTTAGCCAGATCAAAGCCGTGCATCGGCTGTCCCAGCTCAATCATCACATAGTTGGTCACATCAACCACCGGGCTGATTGAACGAATCGCACTACGACGCAGACGCTCGACCATCCACAGCGGTGTTTCAGCTTTTGGGTCAATGCCTTTGATCACCCGCCCAACATAACGAGGGCATAAATCAGCCGCCTCAACAGTCATTGCAAAAGACTCATCGCTGGCCGCAGGCACTTCATTAATAACCGGCTCAGTCACCTGAGCGTTATTCAACACCGCCACTTCACGGGCAACCCCCCTGAGACTAAAGCAGTCACTGCGATTAGGGGTTAGGTCAACCTCAATACAGCGGTCGTCCAGATCAAAAAAGTCCCGAATATTTTCTCCAACCGGGGCATCGGATGGCAGAATCAACAGCCCATCAGCTGACTCAGCCATGCCGATCTCAACCGCCGAGCAGAGCATGCCCAACGAGGGTACACCACGCAGTTTACCTTTTTTTATTTTCAGGCCACCCGGTAGTTTTGCACCCACCAGTGCAGCCGGAACTTTTACCCCTTGAGCCACATTACTGGCACCACAGACAATTTGCAGCGGTTCTGATTGACCCACATCAACCATGCAGACATTAAGACGGTCGGCATCAGGGTGTTTGTCAACGGAGAGCACCTCGGCAACTACCACATCATTAAATTCGGGAGCGGCCAATTCGATGGAATCAACCTCCAGACCGGCCATTGTTATCTGGTGCCCCAATGTCGCGGTATCAACTGCCGGGTTTACCCACTCTCGTAGCCATTTCTCACTGAATCGCATATTTTTTTACCTTGGCCGTACTAATTGAATTGACGCAGAAAGCGCAGATCATTTTCAAAAAACAGACGCAGATCATTCACGCCATAACGCAACATCGCCAAACGCTCTACCCCCATACCAAAAGCAAAACCGGTATATTTTTCGCTATCAATACCCACGTGTGAAAAAACCGACGGGTGCACCATGCCACATCCCAACACCTCAAGCCAACCGGTATGACTGCAAACACGACAACCGTTACCACCACACATCACACACTGAATGTCACACTCGGCTGAAGGCTCGGTAAACGGAAAATAGGAGGGGCGAAAGCGGACTGGGAGCTCTTTTTCAAAAAAGCTTTGCAGGAAGTCCATCAGCAACCCCTTAAGATCAGCAAAACTGGCTGACTCATCCACCATCAACCCCTCAACCTGATGAAACATCGGTGTGTGGGTTAAATCTGAATCACAGCGGTAAACACGCCCTGGTGCAATCAGACGCAGTGGTGGCGCTTGCGTCTCCATTGCCCGCACCTGTACCGGTGAGGTGTGGGTGCGCAGTAACGTGTGGGCATCAAAGTAGAAGGTGTCATGCATCGCACGTGCTGGATGGGTTTCGGGAATATTCAGCGCTTCAAAATTGTGAATATCATCCTCAATCTCTGGCCCGGTGGCCACACTGTAACCCAGTGATGTAAACAGCTCTTCGATGCGTTGCATCGTCCGCGTAACGGGGTGAAGACCACCCAGCGCTTGCCCACGACCTGGCATTGAGACATCAATGGTCTCTGCCGCCAGCTGTGCTGCCAGTTGAATCTGTTCCAGTACTTTTCGACGAGTCTCAATAGCAGCCTGAACAAGCTGCTTGGCCTTGTTGATCTCCTGGCCCGCCTCTCGACGCTGCTCATGAGGTAACTTGCCTAACTGCTTTAGCTGATCGGTTAACAGACCTTTTTTACCCAGATAGTTGACTCGCAACTGATCCAAGATTTTCAGGTCTGCTGCCTCTGTGATGGCCTGTTTTGCCTGATCTACAAGTTCTGCCAATGCCGGCACAATGATTACTCCCGAAAAGAATTCTGCTTCATGTAGGATTGTATGCTTAAAATCAAATACAACACTGAGAAAGATTTAACGCCTTATTAAATAAGAAAATCTGCAACAACAAAGGGGAAAGGCTTTCACCTTTCCCCTTCGTTTGCATCAACTTACGACATGCTCTTCGCCAACATGCGATCAGTGACAAGTTAGGCGGAAAGACCAGCCTTGGCTTGCTCTGCAACTGCAGCGAATGCATCTTTGTTACGCACAGCCAGATCGGCAAGAACCTTACGGTCAAGCTCGATGCCTGCTTTTTTCATACCGTTAATCATACGGCTGTATGATAGACCACAGGTACGAGCAGCCGCGTTAATACGTGTAATCCACAGAGCGCGGAATACACGTTTACGCTGACGGCGGTCACGGTAGGCGTATTGGCCTGCCTTGGTTACCGCTTGCTTAGCAACACGAAATACATTTTTACGACGCCCATAATAGCCTTTGGCCTGGGCAATAACTTTTTTGTGACGGGCTCGTGCCGTTACACCACGTTTTACTCTTGGCATTTGTCTCTACCTCCTAATCCTGAATTAACTACCGACCAGCATACGACGTACTGAACGTACATCACATGAAGCAACCATTGCTGGACCACGAAGCTGACGCTTACGCTTAGAGCTTTTTTTGGTCAGGATATGGCGGCGAAACGAGGAACCACGCTTGATTCCACCGGAACCAGTGCAGCGAAAACGCTTGGCAGCACCACTGTTTGTCTTGAGTTTAGGCATTTCTAAATCTCCGCATTTAAAAGTTTAATACAACGGGCCGAAGCCCTACTTTTTATTACTCTTGGGTGATAGCACCATGACCATCTGACGCCCTTCCATCTTTGGGCGTTGCTCCACATTCGCCAGTTCTGCTAAATCAGCTTCGACACGCTTCATAATGTTCATGCCGAGTTGTTGATGTTGCATCTCACGACCGCGAAAGCGCAGAGTGACTTTGGTTTTATCACCATCGTTCAGGAAACGTGTCAGGTTGCGAAGTTTAACCTGATAATCTCCATCTTCCGTCGTTGGACGGAACTTGACTTCCTTGACCTGTGTCTGCTTCTGCTTCTTTTTGGCAGCTTGCTTCTTTTTGTTCGTTTCAAAAACGAACTTACCGTAGTCCATTATACGGCAAACCGGTGGATTAGAGTTACCCGAAATTTCCACCAAGTCCAGACTCACCTCTTCGGCACGGGTTTTCGCTTCGTTTAATGGTACAACGCCAACTTGCTCACCTTCAGCATCAATTAAACGGACTTCACGCGCGGTAATATCATCATTGATGCGCGCCTTCTTTTCTGCAGCGATAGTTAAACCCTCCGAATCAGCTTAGTTTTGGCCGTGACAAGAAACTTCATCAGCCAGTTTGTCAATCAAAGCATCTATTTTCATAGTGCCTAAATCCTCACCGGTGCGCGAACGCACCGCGACAACACCCTCTTCCAGCTCTTTATCGCCGATCACCAGCAAGTAAGAGACCTTCTGTAAAGTGTGCTCGCGAATTTTAAAGCCAATTTTCTCATTTCTCAAGTCCGATTTTGCTCTAAAGCCACAATTTTTCAATATTTTGGCTATTTTTTCTGCATATTCAGCCTGACGATCGGTAATATTCATCACCATCACCTGAACCGGTGCCAGCCAGAGCGGGAACGCACCGGCATATTGTTCAATCAAAATACCGATAAATCGTTCCAAAGAGCCTAAAATTGCACGATGCAACATCACCGGTACTTTTTTACTGCCATCCTCGGCAATGTAGGTAGCGCCAAGACGATCCGGCATATTGAAATCGACCTGAATGGTACCGCATTGCCAGACACGTTCCAGGCAATCCTTCAGTGAAAACTCAATTTTAGGGCCATAAAAAGCCCCTTCACCTGGCTGTAGATCCCACTCAATCCCTTTGTCATTCAATGCACGCTCCAGCGCATGCTCCGCTTTATCCCAAACGTCATCACTACCCACGCGTTTTTCAGGGCGCGTAGAGAGTTTGATAATCACCTCATCAAACCCAAAGTCGGCATACACCTTGTAGAGCAGATCAATAAAATTGGAGACTTCCGATTGAATTTGCTCTTCAGTACAAAAAATATGTGCATCATCCTGAGTAAACGCCCGTACCCGCATCAAACCATGCAATGTACCGGATGGTTCATTTCGGTGGCACGAACCAAATTCGGCCATGCGCAACGGCAGGTCTCGGTAACTTTTCAGGCTATGGTTGTAGACCTGCACATGACAGGGGCAATTCATCGGCTTAACCGCATAGTCACGATTTTCGGAGTGGGTGGAGAAGATCATATCGCCAAATTTATCCCAGTGACCTGATTTTTCCCACAAACTGCGATCCACTACCTGTGGTGTTTTCACCTCCTGGTAATCATGCTCTTTTAACGCATCCCGAATATATTGTTCGACTGAAAGGTAAATACTCCAACCATTGTCGTGCCAGAAAACCATTCCCGGGGCCTCTTCCTGGGAGTGAAATAGCCCTAGTTTTTTTCCGATACGGCGATGGTCACGTTTTTCCGCTTCCTCTATTCGGTGCAAGTAGGCGTTCAGTGCCTTTTTATTTGACCATGCGGTACCGTAGATGCGCTGTAACATTTCATTATTAGAGTCACCACGCCAATACGCCCCGGCCAGCTTCGTCAACCTGAACGCTTTCAGTGCACCAGTTGTTGGCACATGGGGGCCACGACATAGGTCAATGAAGTCACCCTGTTTATAGAGTGAAAGCTCTTCTCCATGGGGAATCGACTCAATAATTTCGGCCTTGTAGTTTTCACCCCTGTCGGCGAAAAAATCAATCGCCTCTTCACGCACCATCACCTGCCGTTCGATGGTGATATTTTGTTTGACCAGTTCTTTCATTTTGCTTTCGATTTTAGGCAGGTCTTCTGGGGAGAAGCGGTATTTTCCGGCAAAGTCGTAGTAGAAGCCATTCTCAATCACCGGGCCAATCGTCACCTGCATTTCGGGGTGGAGTATTTTGACGGCCTGAGCCAGCAGGTGAGCGGTAGAGTGACGGATTATCTCTACCGCCTCTTCAGACTTATCGGTAATAATGCTGAGTTCAACGTCACTTTCAATCAGGTAAGAGGCGTCGACCAGCGCGTTATTCACTTTTCCGGCCAATGTGGCTTTCGCCAGGCCGGGGCCGATATCAGCGGCAACGTCCATCACCGTCAGTGCGTTATCAAACTGACGCTGGCTGCCATCGGGAAGGGTAATCGTAAGCATGTTGTTACCTTAATTTCCACTGTGACCCAAACGGGATTTCCGCCTGGCGATTAGTTCCCATAACAAAAAAAGCGCTGTCAGGCGCTTTTTGCTACGAAAAATCACGAATTATCAATGGCAGCAAGGATATAGGCGAAACGATTTAGTGTCAATCAAGAGCCTTATTCAATGAAACTTTTGCACGGTTCACATGTGCCTTACTGGAGCCAAAACTATCTTTCGTGCAAAGAGTTCAATATAAAACAAGCCTACCTGATCACCTGTAATCCGTGATGATTATGCGTATGTTTCCCTTAAAATGCGATCGGTTTTCTAAGGAACCTTTAATCAAGCCCCAAACACAGCCTCTTAGTTTTTATTAATCAATGGGTTACCTGGATATTTTTGGCAAAAAATAGACTTATTCAGAGCTTCCCTAATAACTGACCTCTTTTCAATCTATGCATTTAGTGGTTGAACCCAAAGGAGGAGGTATGATCATTTCTGGTGTATGAGGAGCCTCTTGCAAAACTCTCAGCGATGAACAATCTGAGTTTGTCATTTTTACTTAGAAATGCGTAAAAACCCCAAAACTCGCCAGATGTTACTTAAGGCGGATCCATTTAGCCCCCTTTCGCTATTGAAATAGAAATTG
>JAFLJP010000131.1 GCA_022712945.1 Gammaproteobacteria bacterium
ACCTACTGCGAGCAAGCCATTTTGGCCAGATTTTCCGATCATTTTCGTTAAATAGGCCCACTATTCGCCTCAAATAATCGAAAAACCTGACTCAAAATCACTTGCTCTCGTTACGGCCGCTATTCTCGGACAGGCTCCTAGGGATGTAGAAGAAGTTAAAGTACCGTTATTAGGCCGAATTGTTGCTCACCCTATCTAGCAGGGTGAGCGAAAAGACAAGCAAGAACGGTATTTTAATAAATTCTACATCCCTTAGTTAAACCACCGAGTTATTTCATTGATCTCTTGACGAGTTTTATTTCGCTGTTTATCAATCCGATAACCAAAAGCGACCATACACGTCACGCCAAATTCAGTATGATCTATACCAAAATCATCAGCCATCAGTTTTTCCATTTCTTTTGCTTTATAACCTTCAATAGGGCAACTATCTATATTGATCATAGCCGCAGAGGTCATCATATTGGCCAAAGCGATATAAGTCTGCTTGCTCGACCAGTCAAATATGGCGCGTTCATTTTCTATAAGGTTAAAATCAACGTCCTGAAAGGTTTTGAATAAGCCACTTCTTTTTTGTATTGCGTCATCCGTTAAGTGATGAACATCTTTCATCATATGCTTTATATATTGACCGTCATAATTCATTGTTTTTTGTTTTCGCGCGAGGATAACTACAAAGTGACTTGCTGTTGGCAATGTACCCTGCGCGCCCCAGGTTATTAATTTAAGTTTTTCTCGCAAATCCATATTTTGAACAATTAAAAACTTCCACGGTTCAAAACCAAACGAACTTGGACTTAGACGTGCGGTTTCCAGAATAAAAGAAAAGTCTGCGTCACTTATTTTTTTATTCGCATCAAATACTTTGCAAGCATGCCTATGATTGAAAGCTTTAATAATTTCTATTTTATCGATCATCTAAACCCCGTTTATTATCATATTGAAATAATGGCTACTATATGATTCTGTGTGATATTTGTCGATTTCACATAAATTTAAGTTAAATATTTGCGGTCAGAGTAAAATCAAAGCCAATCGATCATTTCCGTTCATTACCACCCCACTTTCCGGGCGACCCTCTTCACTTCTTTCAGAATTCCATATTTTATTTTACTCTGACTCCAATTACTTTCACCTCAGCATTCTGGCGGCATTAACAATCAGTCATTGGCAAAAGACACCGCAGCCCTCGAATAAAGGCCATTAGCTAAGGGATGTAGAAGAAGTTAAAGTACCGTTATTACGCCGAATGGTTGTTCCCTTTAACGAAAATTGGCGGGAAAATGAGCAAAAAACACGCTTTCGCAGTAGACCTATCTATTCCCGGACAGGCTCCTAGATAGGGTGGGCAAAAAGACAAGTAAGTGCGGTAGTTTAATAAATTCTACATCCTAAACCACCACATACCGTTTAACACCCGGTTAGCGCCTCTATAACGCCGTCTTTGTCGATGATAACGTACAACTCAACCTTTCTCTATTCGACGAACAAATCCCATTGCCACAATACCAAGAACAATCAACATGAAGATAGTCGGCTCAGGTATTGGCGTGACTTGTCTGAAGTTCAACGGGTAGGCAATAGAGGAATATTCACTCGTGCCCGGATGAAACAACGCGGGATCTGCATAGAATATGACGCCATTGAGGCCGGTTAGATCAAAATCACTCAAATCAGGTTGGTCTGCACCAGGCAAGCATGAAGGCATCGCAATTTCAAAAAATGAGGATGAGGATGAGGATGAAATGGAAAAAAATGGATCATATGTGCAGTCATTATAGATGCTCCCACCAAACCACGTCTCTGTGGTGGTGCCGTAGTTTAGCGTAACACTTATAATCGCATCCGCATAAAAAAACGCACCTGGATAATAAGTGGGGTCTGAAGCAGATGACGTTTGCACTCCAAGTGTTGTTGACTCAATGCTTATTGAGCCAGAAAACTCTGGGTTTGTATTCCACAAATCGATAGCATCAAATTCATACGTTATCGGGATAGCCGTTGCGGTCATTGGTGTCGCAAAAAAAATAAAGAAAATACTCGCAATCGTGATTTGACGGTAGATAACCATGATAAAACATCCTTTTTTAGATTTTATTTGAAATGCAGCCTTTCCAAAAACTCCCATAATTTGATTATAAAATAATTCGCTACAACAGGGAAAAATATAATCATTATCTACAAAATAACAAGGGCATTGACCGCCAAATATAGTGTAAACCGTTTAGCTGCTCTTACATTTTGTAGTCGTTGTCTTGCCATATGCTTTTCATCATGAAGGCAATCATTATCGGTGGTGAATATTTTTGGCTTTAATCGAAACGCTACCGCACAGATCAGGAAATCAATATGAGAGCCCTGAACACCCGCTACTGAAAATGACCCCGCTTCAAATCCCGCACCAGAAAACGTGCTGGGTTGAGGGCATCCACCAGCGTTTGTTCCAGCGGTAGTGGCTCTCCGTTGATCTGACAGGCGAGTAGCTCGGCGCTCAGTAGTGCACTGGTCATGCCCCGTGAGCTTAAGCCTCCCAGGATGTAGAGGCCGTGTAGATGCGTTGCGGTGGGGTAACTCTCTGGGCGGCGTCCGTGGTGCAGTGTGGCGTAGTCTGTTGTGTAGGCATGATAATCTGGCAGTGGGCCGACCATTGGCAAGCGATCCTGGGTGGTGGCGCGCAGGCCGACCCGTTCGTTGGCGGGTGCGGGGGTTTTCACTAATGCGAAAAAGTGGCTGATTCGGGCCTGTAGTCGTGCCAGGTTATGCTCTCGGTCGCGGGTGCGCACTTGGTGGTCGAGGTCATTTGCCGCATAACTGGCTCCGATGACGTGCTGGTTGTCTACTGCGGGCAATAGATACCCTTCGTGGCACACTGCACATTGTAGTTTTTTGCTCTGTTCGGAGGCTGCTAACAGGCTGATCTGACCACGGGCAATGGTGATCGGCAGTGGCTGGTTCTGGGCAAAATTCAGTAGGCCATCACCGGCGGCCATTACCACAATATCGGCTGCCAGCTCGCCTTGATCACTCGCCAGCCGCCAACCGCTTTCACTTCTATTCAGGCTTTTAATGGTTGTATTGTAGTGGTGTGTTGCTCCCGACTGCTGCAATAGAAATGCACACAGTTTTGTCGGGTCTAACCAACCGGCTTGAGGGAAAAACAGCCCGCCATATTGCTGCACAATGCCGCTATATTCTGTGGCCTGCTGTGCACTTACCGCTTCTGCAATCGCACTGTCGCCCAGCAGCTCAATAATGCCTCGCTGACGTTTTTTGAGTGAGTCGTTATAGGCCAGTTGCAGTAGCCCTTTTCCCAGCAGGCCAAATGATTCCCCAGCAGCTTGCCATTGGGAAAAACAGCGAACGGTGTAGAGAAAGGCACTCAGGTAGAAACGGGAGTAATGGCTTAAACCATTGCTCAGCGCCGGATAAAAAGCACCGACCGGATTGCCGGAGGCACCCTGTGCCGGGGCGGGGTGTTCATCCACCACGGTGACCTGCCAGCCACGGCGTGAGAGCTGATAGGCGCTGGCGGCACCGGCAATACCGGCACCAATCACCACGGCTTGCCGCTGTGAATCTGCTTTGAATTCAGGTTTGGCCAGCTCAAACCAGGGGGCTTTGCTCAGCGACTTTAATGCCTGTGGTAATCGACCCCGAAGCATCTCGCGTTTTTTGCCAAACCCTTTCACCTTTTGTACCTCAAAACCAGCTGACTGCAAGCCACGGCGTACTTTTCCGGCGGCAGTAAAGGTGGCAAAAGTGCCTTGGGGTGCGGTCAGTTTTGCCATTTGTTGGTAGAGCGGCTCACACCACATTGCCGGGTTTTTGGCTGGATCAAAGCCATCCAAAAACCAGGCGTCCACCTTGGCTTGCAGGGTAGACAACGCACTGCTGACCTCACCAAACAGCAGGGTCAAACTGACACCATCACCAAAATGTATGCGATGAGTTCCGCTCACCAATTTGGGGTATGCCGCCAGCAGTTGCTCTGCCAGTGATTGCAGTTCAGGCCAGGCGGCGGTTGCACGGGAGAGATCATCCGCTGTCAGCGGATGGCCTTCGACGGAGATAAAATGGAGCTGCTGGCCCGATTCGGCCTGTTCGCGCCATAACTGCCAGGTAAGCAGAAAATTAAGTGCGGTGCCAAAGCCGGTCTCGGCAATAGTAAAGCAGTCGCAGCCACGCCAACGTTGTGGCAGGTGATTGTTTTCCAGGAAAACGTAGCGACTCTCCTCAAGGCCGCTGCCTCGGGAAAAATAAATATCATCATAATCCGATGCCAGTGGCTCTTGGCCTTGCCATTGCAGTCTGGCGGGGGGAATATAGAGTGATGGACGCATAGCGCCACTATAACCGGTTTAACAACGATGGGTAGAGCTTTGATTGAGGTTAAAAACCTGGTATTTGAATACCCCGGCACTCTGGCGCTGGATAATGTATCGCTCTCGATTGCCGAGGGTGAAATTGCCGCACTGGTGGGGCCGAATGGCGCAGGAAAGACCACGTTGATGCGGGCGATTGCGGGCCTGGGGACACCGATCTCGGGCTCGATTCAGGTGGATCGGCTGGATGTACTTCGCTACCCCCGACAGGCCCACCAGCGGATAGGTTATCTGGCAGACTTTTTTGGTCTGTATGACGAGCTGACACTGCGCCAGGCGTTGCATTACGCCGCTCTCGCCCATGGGATTGATGCGGAAAAACTCACCTCTTCCATTGAACTGGCAGCCCAACGGTTGCAGCTGGAAGATCGCCTGGCGCAGCAGGTGAACGAACTCTCCCGAGGGTTGAGCCAGCGCCTAGCGATTGCCCAAGCGATTATTCACCAACCGAACGTATTGCTGTTGGATGAACCGGCGGCGGGACTTGATCCACAGGCGCGCAAGGCGCTCTCTGAGCTCTTTTTGGCTCTGCGGGATCAGGGAATGACGCTGCTGGTCTCCTCCCATATTCTGGCGGAGCTGGAAGAGTATTGCAGCGTGATGGTGGTCGTGGAGCAGGGGCGGATTATTGATCAGCAGTCACTGCATACGACACAATCGCAGCGAGAGACATTGCGAATAGTCTGTGCGACGCCGTCGCCAACACTGCCCTCGGCGTTGGAGCACTACCCAGAGGTTGAGCTGATTCGTGGTGACCAACACGACTGTCTGGTGCAGCTCCCTGCGGATCCGTCGGTTCAACATCAACTGTTACAACAGCTGTTGTCCCAGGGGTTTAGTGTGCACCACTTCGCGCCAATGCCACGCAATATGCAGGAGAGTTATCTACAGACGGTGAAGCAATACCAGGAGGAGAAGTGATGAAGATGAACCCTGAGTTTCTACGTCACTTATGGTTGGAGATGACGCTGCACCGACGCTTGATGATGCCGACGGTGTTGCTGTTTATCTTTTTCATCGCCCATGCACTGGGTGAGTGGTCGGCGGTTCATGTGACAGCGCTGTTGAGTTTTGTGGTGCTGGGTCTGTTGTGGGGGGTACGACTGGCGGGTGAGGCGTTGATTGATGAGATCGACAACCGCACCTGGGACCAGCAGCGAATGAGCGCCATCACCCCGTGGCAGATGAGTTGGGGCAAGCTGTTCGGAAGTACGGTCTATATCTGGTATGGAATATTGATCGTGGTGGCGGTTTTTCTGTTCAGTGGTCTGCGGATTGGTGAACCGATGCTGGGGGCCAAACTGTTGTTGCTGTTGAGCGGTGCGGTGCTGGTGCAGGCGCTGGCGCTGCTGCTGAGCCTGTTGATGGTGCGGCGTAGTGGTCGCCATCGCCGCAGTTTATCGAACCTTGCCTTAATCGCCACACTGCTCTTCATCATGACCGTGGCTCCCTACTACGATGAATATTATGCCCGCTTCAGCTGGTATGGCCTGGTGATGAGTGAATTGACCTTTTTTGCCCTGAGCAGCCTGCTCTTTTGTGGCTGGGCACTGGTTGCCCTTTACCGCACCATGGGTGAAGAGTTGCAGCTGAAACACCGCCCGCTACTCTGGCTCGGTTTTTCGCTGTTTTTGATCTTTTATATCATGGGCTTTGGCCCGCTGGAGAGTGGTGACGATTGGCAACTGAATCTAGCCGGGGCCTTTTTTATCGCTCTTTTACTCTGTTATGTGATGATTTTTATTGAGCGTAAAGAGCCGCTCGACCTGCGTCGATTTCAGATTATCAGAGCAGAGCAAGGGGGATACGCGGCACTGATCTACCTGCCCTGTTGGCTGGTCTCGCTGCTATTGGTGGTACTGCTGGGGTTGTTACTGTTATTGGTTGATGGCCCAAAAATGAATATTATGGAGATTATTCTGCCGTTTAATCAGCTGGTGCTGTTGTCACTGCTGTTTTTAATCCGCGATATTGCGATCTTCATCTACTTCAACCTCACCAAACAGGCACAACGGGCCGATGCCACTGCGCTGGTTTATCTCACCCTGCTCTACCTATTACTGCCGATGTTGTTTGGGGTTATCGGCTTAGGCTCACTCAATAATTTACTGATGCCCGCCACTACCACCAGCTCCTTGGTGACCCTGTTCTCCGGTGGGGTACAGTGTGCGGTACTGGGCTGGCTGATCTATCAGCGCTGGGTGAGTCACTATCGCTATTGATTGTTTCCTGGGAAGGGGTTGCATACCGGGTTAAGTCGGCATGAGGTGATTCATGCTATTGGAGCTGTTCTATCTGAGAAGATATGTACGCTGCTGAAAAGCAACCAGGAGACCATGCCAAGTCATCCCGCAGACGTTTAGGGAAGCTCTGAATAAGTCTGGTTAGAATTAGGCTGAGCGGAAATTGTTCTCATTTGTTTCGAAATGCGCAGTAATAGTCGCTCTATTGGTGCAATTTTCGGGATAAATGAGGGCGATTTCAGCCAGCATAAAATAATCATGATTTGTTCAGAGCTTCCTTAGATAAACTCACCACCAAGCGGTGGAATAAGGGTAAATGGTAAGGAGAGTCGCAGTAGACTTTTCACTCCTTGGTTACTCTTTTTCTGATTTAAACAACCCTTTAATTTCATCTGGCACATAGGGGCGACCGCGTTGGTTAACGGCAGTGCCAGTGATTTTGGCTTTTAGAATCAGCTTGTTATCACCGCAGCGGTAAATATCTTGCAGGAAGTCAAAACGCACCTTTGATGATTGCACTAAATTGAGCCCGACCCAGAATTGATCACCACTGGCCAGGGGGAATTTGTACTCCAACTCAGCGCGAACCACCACCAGGTTGACGCTGTTTTTTGCCAACTCGGCGAAGTCGACTCCTTTTCCCAGCAGAAACTCGTGGCGTGTGTGCTCCAGGTAGTTCATGTAAACGCTGTTATTAACAATGCCCTGCATGTCACACTCGTAGTCGCGCACCTTGAGTTCCAGTTTATAGTCGTAGTCCATCATGCTCCCTCCCTATAGTTTGATCTGTTTCAGCTTGAGGTCTGGTGACTTATTCAAGGTCTCCTCATTACAGATCACGGCGGTATTGGCCTGGCCGTTGATCAAATAGTGTTCCGCAACCCGTTGCAGGTCATCCATGGTGACTTGCAGTATCCGTGAGCGGAAGTTGCGCCGCTGTGCCGGGGTGCGACCGTGCAGGTTACTGTGGAAGGCGCGCTTGGCTTCACCGGCAGGTGAGGCGGGTTGATCAAGACGCGAAACAATACCGAGAATCGCCTCTTCCAGCATGTATGCCGGTTGCTGTTCATTGAGTAACCACTGAACCGAGTTGTCAAAGTCTGCCAGGGTTTCGGCGAGGCGCGGGTCACGGTAAGAGTAAAAACGAAAGCTGCCTGAGCTGCCATCAAAGCTCGCACCACCGCCGTAGGCTCCCCCTTGCTCACGAATCGCTCGGTGCAGGAAGCCATTGCGCAGGTAGGGCGCCAGAATCATCAGTGCCGGGGCATCGGCATGGTTGGCGGCAACACCGGCATAGGCTCTGGAGCAGAAGTTAACCTGGGTACTGGTGGTCCATGCGTCATTGGTGACGCCGGGGGTGTAGTCAATAGTGAAGGGGGAGTATTGACTGCTGGCCGGGTGTTGCCACTGACCAAGGTTGTGTTGGAATGTCTGATGGTGCTCCTGTTCACCCACAACCAGCAGTTGGCGTGGTGCGCCTTGCATGATTTCGTGAATCTGCTGTAGCTGGTCTGAAAACGCTTGCAGTGCGGCCTGTTCTGCAAATGATTTATCCAGCTCTTTGATCTGCTGGATACCACACAACCCTTCCCAGCGATGGGAGAGTGCGGCGCTGGGTGCCAGACTGCTGCTGGCCGCGACCATGGCAAGGCCGTGGCCCTGGTCGGTCACGCCCTGTTCGCTGTGAAAGCGTATTTGGCTGATCAACTCCTTGAGACGCGGTAACTCGTCAAAGCGTGCCTGCTCAACCGTTTGCTGCATCAGTGTGGTGAGTTTATCTTGATTATGCACCAACGCCTTGCTGCTAATAACCAAAAAACTGCTGGTTTTGGTGACATCATCCGGGTTGCCACGATAAGCGATATTGGCACTGATGCCGCCACTTACCGCCGCTTGGAAGGCCTGGGTCTCCAAGTAGTCTCGGCCAGCACTGCCCACTTCACTCAGGCAGTCGCAGTAGAGCGGCAGCAGTTGCTTAAGCGCATCATCCATCTCCGGCAAATCAACAATCAACTGCTGATAAACCAGACCATTGGTACCCTGTGCATACAGGGTGGTCGAGAGGCCGTTGACCGTCTGTTGACTTCCCTCAGGAATCAACAGGTCAGCCGGAACATCTTCCAGCCCTACTTTGGGTAGCACCTCGGGATCATCCTGCTGGCTCTGGCGCGCCTTGAGTTGCTCTGCCCGATCGATAATGGCTTGTTTCTGTTGCTCATTCAGCGCGGCTTTCAGTGCCGCCAACTGTGCTGCCTCTTGCTCTGCACACTGTTTATCCAGCTCACTATCGGGCTGATAAGTAATACGCACCCGATGTGGATTATTGAGCAGTAGTGTTTTGATCTGCTGCTGTACAAAACCGGGTTGGCTGGCTTTTTTACGCAGTGCGGCGAGGCTTTTGTCGACATTCAATTGGGCCACCAGATCACCACCGTGAATGGCACTAGAGAGGCCGTTAAGAATCAGGGTGAGGCCATAGGGGTAGCTGTCACCGCCCACTTCACGCTGGCTCAACTCCAGCTGGTGCAATACCGACTCCAGCTGTTCCTGTTCTACACCCTCTTCGGCGACCTTATTCAATACCTCAAGAATAAGCTGCTCAACCGCTTCTGCATTTTTGGCTTCCGACCCTTCAACACCGCAGACAAAAACCATCTCTTTATTGGTATCTTCCAGGCCACAGAGTGGTGACGGTGCGTTAGCCAGTTCGCTGGTCTCCAGCGCATGACGCAGGGGTGAGGAGCTGTTGTCCAGCAACAGATCCGAGAGCAGGTTGGCGGTAAGGTTGGCTTCAAGGTCGGTGCTTTCACCCAACAACCAGCCGAGGTTGATGAAGGTTTTGTTGCTGCTATCTTCTTCGTCTTCCAGTGCGTAGCGCTTGCTCACCTGTTGAGGCTCAGTGTAGCGCTGCTCGTTGGCGACCGTGATGTTGAGATCCAGTTTGTCAAAACGTTGTAGTGCATGTTGCTCAAATTGCTGCTGCAAGTCGGCAGCACTGTTGTTGCCATAGGTCATAAAGATGGCATTGGAGGGGTGGTAATGGTCGTGGTGGAAAGCGGTCAGCTCCTCATAGCTGAGCTGGGGAATATCTGCCGGTTCACCGCCACTATTGAAGTGGTAGGTGACACTGGGAAACAGCTCACTGGTAAGGGCCTGCCACAGCGAACGTGATGGTGAACTCATCGCCCCTTTCATCTCGTTGTAAACCACCCCTTTGTAGACTAGCTCAGAATCGGCATTACCCTCTTCGGCAAATTCAACACGGTGCCCCTCCTGGGCAAAATCCAATTCATTCAGGGTTGGAAAGAACACTGCATCCAGATAGACCTGCAACAAATTATCGAAATCTTTGCTGTTCTGGCTGGCAAAGGGATAGGCGGTCCAGTCGCTGGAGGTGAACGCATTCATGAAGGTATTGAGTGAACGGCGGGTCATCATGAAGAAGGGGTCACGCACCGGGTAACGCTCGCTACCACACAACGTGGTGTGCTCAAGGATATGTGCAACACCTTTCGAGTCGTGGGGGACGGTGCGAAACGCAACCAGGAAAACGTTGTTGCTATCATCAGCGGCAATATGAAAATGCTGCGCACCGGTTTTTTTATGGCGATATTCCTGAATCTCAATATTGAGTGAGGCGATGCGTTCACTGCGTATCCATTCAAAGCTTGGAGCGGCCTGATTTGAACTCATTATGTTGCGTTACCTTAAAAAATTGGAGTTGATCCGGCCAATATAACACATCGTTACGGCCTGTCGGCCTGCGCCCCCCGTCTCTATATAAAAATAGATCATTGGCCATAGCCAACGATAGCGGGATGATTATTTTACGCTGGTTGATATCTCAATACGTGCTACGGTTGCTGTTAAATGCTCAATTCATTAACCTTGTGGTATCACGGGTTTTGACTGAGACCGAGATAATAACGGGCAGTGGTAATAGAGCCTGCCGAATAATAAATGTACTTTTGCTGAATGAGGTAAGCCTTCAATGAATGAGTCAGTTTTTTCTGCCATAAGCCAACAAATCGTCGAAAAATTGCCACAGGGTGTGGTTATTATTGATTCGCAGGGAGAGTGTGGCTGGGCCAACAAGGCGCTGCTGGCGTTATTGGGCTCTGGGTTAAATCAGTTGGATGATTTGTCAGAGGCACAGCGTGGGCAGCTTGGGGGGTGGATCTCTTCCGTGGTGGTAAAAACAACCGATGGCACTGTGCTCAAGAAGAGTTGTATTGAGTTAAATGAAGGGGGGCATGCCTTTCTATTTGAGCCTCAACAGGCCAGCAAAGAGTTAAATGATCCTCTGACGGGGCTGGCGACACAATGGAGTATCTCTATTGCTCTTCGCACACTGCTTTCAGTTGCCAGGCGCTATGAAAAGCCGCTCTCTGTGGGGCTGGTGCGAATTAACAACCTGGATCAACTATCCCATGACCAAGCGTTGCTGGCGTTGAGCCAATGCTTAAAAAATGAGCTGCGCTGGGCTGACCTGGTGGGACGCAATAGTGATGACAGCTTTGTTATTGTACTACCCGAAACCGATCAACAGGCGGCAGATGCATTGCAAGAGAAACTGTCACAAACATTGATTCAGGCATATGCTGATGATGGGGTTGAGCCGGAATATCAAATTGTTGTTTTAGAGTCAAATAAGCGTGATGACACCGCTGGTTTATTGAAGAGGCTTGAGGCTCAGTCCATGAAATAACCCGTAACAACCACTATCATGGTGGTGGCAGGAGTCGTTAATGGATCACTCCTTTTTGTCTGAAATTATTATGTTGCTGGCCTTCTCGGTGGTGACAGTTGCGCTATTTCGGCGCATTCATTTACCACCCGTATTGGCCTACCTATTGGTTGGCATCGCTATCGGACCGTATGGTTTTGGGCTGATTCAATCAACAGACAGCACCCACTTTATTGCCGAATTCGGTGTGGTTTTTCTGCTGTTTACCATTGGCCTGGAGTTCTCATTTGCCAAAATGGTGGCGATGCGCCGCACGGTGTTTGGCCTGGGCCTGGCACAGGTGCTGCTCTCCACTCTGCTGTTTGCCAGCATCGCCTGGCTTATGGGCCAGTCGCTGCTCTCTTCTGCCATTATCGGTGGCATTCTCGCCCTCTCCTCCACTGCAATTGTGATCAAGCAGTTGGCTGAACAGCTTGAGCTCCACTCTCGCCACGGGCGAACGTCGATCGGCATTCTGCTGTTCCAAGATCTGGCGGTTATCCCGTTGCTGGTGGTGATTCCCGTGCTCGCCGGTCAATCGGATGACACGATTACCATGGCGCTTGGCTGGGCACTGTTAAAGGCTATTGGTATCTTTCTGCTGCTATTAGCGATCGGTCACTGGTTGTTGCGCCCGCTGTTTGCCGAGGTGGCGCGGGCACGTTCTGCCGAACTATTCACCTTGACAGTATTGTTGATCTCGCTTGCAGCAGCGTGGGCTACTGATGCCGCCGGGTTGTCACTCGCACTGGGTGGTTTTTTGGCGGGCATGATGCTGGGGGAGACTGAATACCGTCACCAGGTAGAGACCGATATTCGCCCTTTTCAGGATGTTTTATTGGGGTTTTTCTTCATCACCATCGGGATGTTGGTCGACCTGCCGGTGATTGCCGAAATCTGGCACTGGATTATCGCCCTGACCCTGCTGTTTGTTCTATTGAAAGGCCTATTAATCACTTTTCTAGCACGATTTAACGGCGCGGAAGGGGGCGTTGCACTGCGTTGTGGTGTCACCCTGGCACAGGGGGGCGAGTTCGGTTTTGCATTAATTGCATTGGCACTGGGAACACAGATTATTGAACATCAAGCGGGACAGGTGCTGCTGTTGGTGATTCTTTGCAGCATGGTGTTAGCGCCATTTTTGATTCGCTATAACAGCTACCTGGCCAAGCACCTGTACCGCGTGAGTTACAACCGCCACCGCCATCAACTGATTGAAGAGATTCAGCATGATGCCCGCCACTTGAGTGATCATGTGGTGATCTGTGGTTATGGGCGTGTTGGGCAGAGTTTGGCGCATATCTTAGAGCAGCAATCACTGCAATTTGTTGCCTTGGATCTGGACCCGGTACGTGTTCAGGAGGCGGTACGAGCAGGCGAACAGATTCACTACGGTGATGCGACTCACCATCGCATTCTTGAGGCCACAGGCATTGAGAGGGCAAAGTTGCTGGTCATCAGCATTGACGATGTCAGCTCAGTGATGAAAATTTTGACCAGCTGTAAAAAGCGCTATCCCAATCTGCCTATTTTAACCCGGGCCAAGGATGACTCTAATCTGGAAGAGTTACAGCGAGCCGGTGCCACAGAGGTGGTGCCTGAGACGGTTGAGACCAGTCTGATGCTGGGGGCACAGATGCTCACACTGCTTGAACTGCCCATATCACGAATTTTGAAGGTAATTAAGGAGGCGCGCTCAGATCGCTATAAACTGCTACGTGCCTATTTTCATGGTGAGGAGGCAACCTCGATAGAGGATGTGACTGAGCCCACCCGCTCTCAGTTACATACCGTGCAGTTACCCGAACAGGCATTTGCCGTGGGCTGTTCAATTGATGAGCTCTCCCTCACAGAGCTGAATGTGCAGATCAACGCCATTCGTCGTGCGGGAATTAAAGGCAAGGACCCCTGTGGTCAGATGATCCTTAAGGAGGGTGATGTGGTGGTATTGTGGGGGCCAACCAAAAATCTCTATCGGGCGGAAGAGATGTTACTCAAAGGGTGAGCCTATTCATTTTTTGCCTCAAATCGAGGCAAAATTCCAATACACTAAATCAGCTGCTGTTGCGAATACGAACCACAACATCAATACTCGCCAACTCAGTCCCTTTGGGCGGCTTCGGCTGCGCTTGAAATGCCAAGGAGTGCTCGTTGATATCCAGTAATTCGCCACTGTCTTCATTATAAAAGTGGAAATGAGGGGTCGTTGTTGAGTCGTAGAATACTTTATGTGGATCAACAATTACTTCTTGTATCAAACCCTTGCCGACAAATAGATTAAGGGTATTGTATATGGTTGCTTTGGAAACATAAGTTACCTCTTGATTGACCCCGGCCAGCACCTGTTCAGCCGACAGATGACACGGCTCGCTACAGAGCACTTGCGCAATCCGGATGCGCTGCTGAGTCGGGCCAATATCATGCTTCATCAGCAGATCACAAATATCATTAACAGATTTCAATTTTCCCATAGTAACAATCCTAGTTAAAACTTTTAACAAAGAAGAGTGAGCATGATAGACAGCGAGAGGCATTGTGGCAAGTTTTACAGGGTTACTAGGAGCCTGTCCGAGAATAGCGGCCGTAACGAGAGCAAGTGATTTTGAGTCAGGTTTTTCGATTATTTGAGGCGAATAGTGGGCCTATTTAACGAAAATGATCGGAAAATCTGGCCAAAATGGCTTGCTCGCAGTAGGT
>JAFLJP010000085.1 GCA_022712945.1 Gammaproteobacteria bacterium
CAAGCCCTGGGTATTCACCCGGCACCTGGAGAGGTCAAGAAAATGGTCAGCTGACGAAGAAATGACATGAAAAACAGGCCCTGAAAAGTCGATAGGCTGTAAGTAATTGATTATTAAGGGTGGTTTTTCTGGGGTGTTAAACTTGGGTTAAGGGAGTGACATTGAACCCAGAAAAAGAGGCGATTTTAAACGCAGCTTGATCGAAAAAAGCGACAACTACCCTGAAAAATACCGGGGTTACAACCCACACAGAAAACAATATACCTAGATATGTTACACCTGCGCTGATATGGGCTTATCACGCCTTTATTGACAAGCCCTAACCCTAACGCCACTCCTGAATTCAACTAAACATCCACAGCAGTATGACACCCAGGATCAAGCGATAGATAACGAAGGGCAGCATACCCACTCGCTCAACCAGTTGCAGAAAAAAGTGGATGCAGAGATAGGCGGTCAGCGCTGAAAACGCCACGCCCAGTGCAATGGCGCTCCAATCTACCGGCACTGCACTCTCCAGCAGCTCTTTGCCCTTCAAACCCCCTGCGGCCATAATCAGTGGAATCGAAAGCAGGAAAGAGAAACGTGCCGAGGCGACCCGGGTCATGCCTAGCATTAATCCTGCGGTCATGGTGATACCGGAACGGGAGGTGCCCGGAATCAGTGCCAGTGCTTGTGCAAAGCCGATAAAGATCACCCCGCCCCAGCTCAACTCATACTCTGTGGTGCGGCATTTTGCAAAGTGATCTGCTGCCCACAGCAGCAGGCCAAAACCGATGGTTGCCCAGGCGATCACCACTGGCGAGCGCAGATAAAGTTCGATCAGGTCGTTGAGAAAAAAGCCGATCAAACCCGCCGGAATGGTACCCACCGCCACTGCCCACGCTAGGCGGCTGTCACCCACTGTTTGACGTTTGGCCAGCGAGAGTGTCCAGTCACGCGTCAGCACCTTCAACTCTTGGCGGAAATAGAGTGCCACCGCCGCCAGCGTTCCCACGTGTACCGCCACATCAAAGGCGAGCCCCTGATCCGGCCAGTCCAGCAGTGTTGGTAACAAAATAAGGTGTGCCGAACTGGAGACCGGTAAAAACTCGGTCAATCCTTGAATTACCGCCAACCAAAATGCCTGTAATAAATCCATAATTTATATCCTGATCCCAAACTTTTTTAACTACTCAGGGATGTAGAAGAAGTTAACGTACCGTTATTGCGCTCTGTTCAAAGCCGCCCTCGTTGGTCGTTCATTGCAAAACCCTGCAAACTCAGTGACAGATCTTTTTGCAGTGCAATCACTTTAAACAGTTCACCCATCTCATTTGGCAAGGTTAGTTTTTTCACCTGCTGTGCCACCAGCATTTGTTGCTTAATATCATCAGAGTGGTTTTCAGCCAACTGTTCCGTGAGGCCCAGTGACAATAAAAAGTAGGTCTGGGTGGTAAAGCCACTCACTTCAAAACCGGCATTCAGTGCCTCTTCAGCCACCTGGGTAAAATCGACGTGGGCGGTAATATCCTGTAAACCCAACAAGATCAAGGGGTCTGAGTGACTGCGGTGCCGATAGTGACACATCAAGCTGCCACCGCTGCGTTGCGGATGATAGAACTCGTGCCGTGGGTAACCGTAGTCGATCAGAAAGACAGCAGCCTGCCCCAGTGATTCCGCCATCGACTGTAACCAGGGGCCGACCGAGGCGTTATATTCGGAGCGATAACCGTCGGGTAGTTGCGCCGCTAATTCGCTTAAACCGGCACTCATTAGTGCGTCACTCGCTTCAGCTGATACGAAGCTGAGCCCCTGCTCACCCAGAGCAACATTAACCTCTTGCAGTCGACCCTCTTGTACTTGAAACAAGTTGACCGGCATCGCATCCAACACTTCGTTGGCGAGTACTACACCATTGATTGGCGTATCAGGCAGTGTATCCAGCCACACCACCCGCTCCAAAAACTGTGGAGCATTGTTACGCAAACACTGTTGCTGGCGCTCACGCAGATCAGCACTCAATTCGATGATGTAGTAGTGGTTTGGCAGGCTGTCGATTCGTGCCAGCTCACGTAGAATTTCCAGTGCCATCACCCCACTACCGGCACCGTATTCAAGAATGTCGCCCCCGTCTAATTCACGTAACACTTGGGCCGCCTGATGTGCCAGGCAGTGTGAGAAGAGCGGTGATATTTCTGGAGCGGTGACGAAATCGCCTGCCTCACCAAATTTTTGTGCGCCTGCGGCATAATAACCGAGGCCGGGGGAGTAGAGTGCTCGCGACATGAATTGAGCAAAGCTGATACTGCCGCCCTCTGCTTCAATTTCATTGGCGACAAGCTCGAACAGGGTTCGACTATGGGCTTGGGCAACGGTGTCGGGCACCGGTAGTTGACGGCACTCTGCCGCCACATCTCGAAATGACTTCATATGTACTATTTACTCTGCAAACGGGCTAGAATCAGTGGAAAATAATATCCTAATCGCTTCCGGGGATTAACAGGGGATAAATAATGACGAAGGATACCACAGAGGGAGTGGCGGGCAAGGTGGCAATTATCACCGGTGCTGCGCATCGGATTGGTGCCTCGATTGCTCAAAAACTCCACCAGGCGGGAATGAATGTGGTGGTGCACTACCGCCACTCCAGTGCAGCGGCCAATAAAATGTGCGCTGACTTCAACGCCATTCGCGCCCACTCTGCCATTGCGTTACCAGCCGATTTAAGCGAGCAGGAGAGCATTATTCCACTGATCGAAAAATCACAGCAACAGTGGGGGCGGCTGGATCTGTTGATCAATAACGCCTCCAGTTTTTATCCAACCAGCCTTGGCGAAGTCACCGAGGCGACTTGGCATGAGCTGATGAATTCAAACCTCAAAGCGCCCTTTTTTCTCTCCCAGGCCGCCGCCCCTTACCTCAAAAAACAGCAGGGGTCGATTGTGAATATTGTCGATATTCATGCTGAACGACCACTCAAAGGTTTTCCCGTTTACTCCATGGCCAAGGCGGGCTTGGTAATGATGACAAAATCTCTCGCGTGTGAACTAGGCCCGGAAATTCGTGTTAACGGCGTCGCTCCCGGTGCTATTCTGTGGCCGGAGCAAAATATGGATGATGAGAGCAAGCAGCGCATCGTCTCGCGCACCTTTTTAAAACGCCAGGGTGAGCCGGATAACATCGCACAAGCGGTTCTGTTTTTGGTCACTAATGCCCCCTACACCAGTGGTCATATACTCACGGTGGATGGTGGGCGCTCTTTGAATGGCTAGTACATCAACCACTTTTGATAGACCATTAGTCTACTTTTTAGGATAAATGGTGGCATAATTGATGCTATCTATGCACAAAGGCCAGAATTAGATATGAAACACCTCATTTTCACTCTGCTACTTCTTTTGTTCAGCACCAGTGTTGTTGCAGCAGAGGTCATAAAATATGTTAATGACCATCTCTTGATTACCCTGCGAAGCGGCCCCGGTTCGCAATTCAAAATTGAGAAAAACCTCGGCAGCGGTACCCGCGTTACTATTCTGGAAGAGAGTGAAGATGGCCACTTCAGTCGAGTGCGTACAGACAAGGGGCTGGAGGGCTGGGTGCTCAATCAATACCTGGTTAACAAGCCGGTTGCCCGGCAGTTACTTGGCCAGGCACAACGTGAGCTGGCAACGCTCAAAAAGGAACATCAAACACTGCAACAGCGCTATGCTGAAACCAGCCAGGAAGGCGAAAATGTCACACAGGAACGTACTGAGCTGAGCAGGCAGGTTGAAGCGTTGGACGCTGAGCTGGAGAGCTTGAAAAAAGTTGCCGCCAGACCCCTGCAACTGGAGAGTGAGAACAGCCGCCTGACCGATGAGGTGATCGAGCTGAAAAATCGTCTACGCACCACCGAAGAGAAAAATGAGGCGCTGGAGGATAGCGAATCCCGCCAGTGGTTTGCGATAGGTGCGGTGGTGCTCTTTTTCGGTATTATTCTGGGGCTGATTTTGCCGAAACTAAAACCCCGCCGCAGTGACTCTTGGGGTGGTATTTAATCCCAACAGAACGGCACCACCCACAGGGATTGTTCCGGTGCCTTAAACTGCTGCCAGAGCTGCTGATAGCTTACCCCAGAAAGAGGGTGAATCTGTTTTGGCACCAGCTCTGCCAGTGGCTGTAGCACGTGGGCATTTGTTTCGATCTCTGCACGTGGAATATCGATTCCCTCGCCCCGATAATCTTCATCACCAAACAGTAAAATATCCAGATCCAGCGTCCGGGCGCTGAATTTTTCGCAACAACGTACCCGACCATGGCCCACCTCAATCTCTCGCAGAGTGGCGGCAACCCTCGTCATTGGGTAATCAGACTCAAAACTGAGCACCATGTTATAGAAGTCATCACCGGCAAAGCCAACAGCACGGCTTTGGTAGACCGAGGAGAGTTGCAGCGCACCGTAGCACTCTCGCAAGGCATCAACACCTAGGTGAATATTCTTTTCACGCTCAATGTTGGAACCGACACTGACGAAAACGGTGCTCATCCGCTCTTGTTTCCCCGCTCAATCAGCACCCCTACGCCATCTGCCCCACGCAACGCTCCTTGTTTATTCAAACGCAAGCGAACCCAGGGCACATTAAACTCGGTGATGATAATTTCACAAATACGCTCCGCCAATGCCTCCACCAACTGAAACTCACTGCCACTGACAAAATCGATCAAGCGCTTTGAAACCGCCTTGTAATCCAGCGTGTCTGCTAGGTCATCACTTGCCGCTGCCTTGCGAATATCTGTCGCCATATCGATATCGAAACTGATGGTTTGAGTGATGTTGCGCTCCCAATCAAAAACACCGATCACGGTATCGATTTTGAGATCACGAATATAGATTATGTCCATTGCTGCCTGCTTTTATGTTGTTAACCTGCTACCGCTTTGAAACGCCTCTGAACAAGTGGTGATTATCTGATCACCATCCGGACAAAAATTAGCACAGTATTAAAAAGTCAATTTATCCCCCATAATACCCACCTTTACAATAGACAACTAGCAAAGTTCACCCACTATGGATTACCTGTTAATTCTGATTGCCTATCTGTTCGGCTCTCTAAACTCCGCCATCATCCTTTGCAAGGCGATGCGACTACCCGACCCGCGAGAGCAGGGATCAGGTAACCCAGGCGCGACGAATGTGTTGCGTTTTGGCGGCAAGAAGCTGGCGGCAACCGTGCTATTTTTCGATGTATTGAAAGGGGTTGTTCCGGTACTCATTGCGCTGTTCATCGGCGTTGAGCAAGCCATTATTGCCTTCGTCGCTTTTGCTGCATTTATCGGCCACCTCTACCCGCTGTTTTTTGCTTTCAAAGGAGGCAAAGGGGTGGCGACTGCTTTCGGGGTGTTTGTTTCGATGAACGGAATGGTTGGCTTGGCCATTTTAGCAACATGGCTGGCGATGGCGTTTATCTTCAGGCTCTCTTCACTGGCAGCACTCACCGCATCACTACTGACACCACTCTATGTCTGGCTCTTTATCAACGATGCCACCACCACCGCCGTGACGATGGTGATGTCTGCATTGCTGCTGTGGCGACACCGCAGCAATATTCGCAACCTTGTTGCGGGCAAAGAACCGAAAATTGGCAGCAAGAAAAAACAGGCCGTTTAGGCTAAACTGGTAGCTCTTAAACATCATCAACGTAGTATCTTTCATGACAAAACAACGCAAAGCGGTCGCACTCATCTCTGGCGGCCTTGACTCCTTACTCGCGGCTAAAGTAATGCTTGAACAGGGCATTCACGTCGAGGGAATCAATTTTTTCACCGGCTTTTGTGTCGAAGGACACACCCATGCTATTCGCAAAAAAGACCGGGAAAAACCAAAACGCAACAATGCGTTATGGTCAGCAGAACAATTAGGCATAAAGCTGCATATCATCGATGTGATTGATGAGTACAAAGATGTGCTGATCAATCCGAAATACGGTTACGGTGCCAATATGAACCCCTGCCTAGACTGTAAGTGTTTCATGGTAAGCAAAGCACGGCAGTGGGCGGAAGAGAACGACTTTGATTTTATTATCACCGGCGAGGTGGTCGGGCAGCGCCCTATGTCTCAACGCCGTGACACCATGAATATTGTCAGTCGCGATTCAGGTGCCGCTGATATTCTGGTGCGCCCGCTCTGCGCTAAAAACCTGCCCGCCACCAAGCCGGAAACCGAAGGGTGGATCTCACGCGATAAGATGTATGACTTCAATGGCCGTGGTCGCAAGCCGCAAATGGCGCTGGCTAATGAGTTTGGTTTTACCGATTATGCACAGCCCGCCGGGGGTTGCTGTTTTCTCACCGATGAGTCCTATGCCAAAAAGCTGGTCGACCTGTGGGATGCCCGCAGCAGCCGCGAGTATGAAATGGATGACATTATGCTGCTTAAAGTGGGTCGCCATATTCGCCCCAAGCCCTACTTCAAGCTAATTGTTGGCCGTGAGGATGGTGAAAACCGCTTTATGAATGGTTATCGCAAACAGTTTGATTACATCACCACCGTGAGTTGCCCTGGCCCGTTGGTACTGATTGATGGCGAGATGCAGGCAGAGGATGTTGAGATCGCCACTCGCCTAGCGGCACGTTTCAGTAAAGATAAAAACAGTGATGCGGTCACCGTTTGCCTGCATCTGCGCGATGGCACAGAAAAAGAGCTGACCGTCACCCCGCTACGCAATGAGCAGATTCCGCAGGAGTGGTACGTATGAGCCAACACACCCTCGATGCACGTCGCCTGCTCTGCCCTCTGCCGGTTATTCGCACCCAGAATGCCGCCAAAAAACTCAAGCCGGGCGATACATTAGCGGTCACCTGCAGTGACCCCGGCGCTGAGTCAGACATTCCCGCCTGGAGCCGGATTCATGGCCACAAAGTGCTTGAAATAAAACATGATCGTGATACCGATGAGCTGGTTATCACCATCGAGATAGGGGAAGCGTAGACGATGGGGGAGAATCAGCCTCACACCCCCAACAAACACGACCATCGCTATCTGGAAATTCGCAAGGTCACACTCATCGGCTCTGTCATCGACCTGCTGCTGGCGATATTAAAACTACTTTTCGGCTGGCTTGGTCAATCTCAAGCACTGATTGCCGATGGCATCCACTCACTCTCCGATCTGGTGACCGATGCCTTGGTCATCTACACTGCCAAACACGCCAACAAAGAGGCCGATGAACGCCACCCCTACGGCCATGGGCGCTTCGAAACCATCGCCACCGTAATCCTTGGTGGCACCCTGGTTCTGGTCGGTATCGGCATCGCCTGGGATGCCACCTTGCGACTATTTGAGCCAGAGTCACTGCTCAACCCTGGCTGGCTGGCCCTTGCCGTCGCCGCCCTCTCGGTGATCCTCAAAGAGGCGATCTATCAATACACTGCCCGTGTGGCCAAACGACTGCGCTCGCGCATGCTTCACGCCAACGCCTGGCACAGCCGGACCGACGCCATCTCATCTGTTTTTGTCATTATCGGCATCGGCGGTGCCATGCTCGGGCTCAACTACCTTGATGCCATTGCCGCGATTATCGTCGCCATCATGATTGCCAAAGTTGGCAGTGATTTGGTGTGGCAAAGCATTCAGGAGCTCACCGATGAGGCGCTGGATCAGGAGCAGGTAAAGGCGATTGAGCAGTGCATCACCGGCATCAGCAGTGTCTGCAATCTGCACCTGCTCAGAACCCGCCGCATGGGTGGCGATGCGCTGGTGGATGTCCATATACAAGTTGAGCCCTATCTGAGTGTTTCCGAAGGGCATCAGATCAGCGAAGTGGTTCGCAGTACCCTGATCAACCAGTTCGATGAAATCAGCGATGTTATGGTACACATTGACCCTGAAGATGATGAACACTCACGTTTCGACACCAACCTGCCGTTGCGAAATGAGGTTGAGAAAATACTACGTGAAGCGTGGGCCGACGAGCCGGAAAGCGTGCATATCAAACGCATATTGCTCCACTATCTTGATAATGAGATACAGGTGGAACTCACTTTCCCATTAAAAATCTTGGCAAATATCCAAGATAGCATTACAGTGAATCAACGTTTTTCACGAATCACCACGCAAGGGCATCATATTTCCCGCGTTATTATTCACTACGAAAACGCACCATGATGACGCAGGGAAAGCAGGTCAGCACCACTATAAAGCATGACGCCGATAACATATTCAAAGAAAGGCTTTGATATATAAACTGAAATTTTTTTTGGCCTGTTTTTTGCACCATGCAGCGCAAAAGAAATTTGGATTCAATACCACTTTTTGACTCTATAACAATCCTCTGGAGGAACATAATGTCTGCAAATATCGTCCTTGATATGATCAAAGAAAACGATGTCAAATACGTTGATTTTCGCTTCACCGACACCCATGGCAAAGAGCAGCACGTGACCTTTCCGGCTCACACTATTGATGAAGATACGCTACTGAGCGGCAACATGTTTGACGGCTCATCCATCGCTGGCTGGAAAGGCATCAATGAGTCCGACATGATTTTAATGCCCGACTGCACCACCGCCGTTATGGATCCTTTCTTCGAAGAAGCGACTTTGATTCTGCGTTGTGACATCGTAGAACCCACAACCATGCAGGGCTACGAACGTGACCCACGCTCTGTTGCCAAACGTGCTGAAGCCTACCTGAAGTCAACTGGTATTGCGGATGCTGCGTTCTTCGGTCCCGAGCCAGAGTTTTTTGTTTTAGACGATGTTCGCTGGGGCTCCAATATGAGCGGCAGCTTTGTAAAGATCGATTCGGATGAAGCCGAGTGGAACTCCGAAAAAGTATTTGAAGATGGCAACATCGGTCATCGCCCTGGCGTTAAAGGTGGTTACTTCCCGGTTCCCCCGGTTGACGCACTGCATGACATTCGTGCCGCCATGTGTGAAACCATGGAGCAGATGGGCCTGAAAGTTGAAGTACACCACCACGAAGTGGCGACTGCTGGTCAGTGTGAAATCGGCGTTGAATTCAACACACTGGTCAACAAAGCAGATGAAGTACAGATACACAAATATGCGGTTCACAACATCGCCCACATCTACGGAAAAACAGCCACCTTCATGCCCAAGCCAATTGTGGGTGACAACGGTTCTGGCATGCACGTTCACATGTCACTGACAAAAGATGGTCAAAACCTGTTTGCTGGTGACGGCTACGGCGGCCTCTCAGACACTGCCCTGTTCTACATCGGCGGTATCATCAAACATGCCCGCGCACTGAACGCTCTGACCAACGCTTCAACCAACTCTTACAAGCGTCTGGTACCGGGCTTTGAAGCACCGGTTATGCTCGCTTACTCTGCACGTAACCGTTCAGCCTCTATCCGCATTCCGTATGTCACCAATCCAAAAGGCCGTCGCGTAGAGCTACGCTTCCCTGACTGTACTGCCAACCCCTACCTGGCTTTCTCAGCCATGATGATGGCGGGCCTGGACGGCATTCAAAACAAGATTCACCCAGGTGAAGCGATGGATAAAGATCTGTATGACCTGCCACCAGAAGAGGAAGCTGAAATCCCAACAGTTGCCCATTCACTGGATCAAGCGCTGGAAGCACTGGACCAGGATCGTGCCTTCCTGACCGCAGGTGGTGTATTCACCGACGACATGATTGATGCCTACATCAAGTTGAAGATGGAAGAGGTCACTCAACTGCGCATGACCACGCATCCTATTGAGTTTGAGCTGTACTACAGCTGCTAATCTACACCGGTTGCTGTGACACCAAACGCCTCCTTTCTGGAGGCGTTTTTGTTTAGTCTCTCCACCCCCGATTCACCTGCTTGCCTTGTTTTGCCAATGCGGATTCGCTATGCTCAATGAATGCGCAAACGACTGACTCTCATACTTCTTTTACTGGCACTCCCCTGTAGTGCTGAAATATACAAATGGGTTGATAATGAAGGCAACGTCAGCTACGGTGACCACCCGGCACCGGGTCAAAAAAAGCAAGTCATCAAACCGATACCCATCAGCACCTACTCCAGCGGCTATCGCAAACCAGAGACAACAACCGCCCGCAGCAAGACAAAAAAAGCCAAAGAGACGCGCTATACTCAGTTCACCGTCGCACAACCACAAAACGATGCCGCCATCCGCAGCAACAATGGCCAGATCACCATCACCCTGGCCACAACCCCGCCACTCGATACCAAGGCAGGGCATAAAATAGAACTTATATTCGATGGCTCAATAGTAACAACCAGCGACAGCACCACCACCACACTTGCCAACCTCGACCGGGGCAGCCACACCCTCTCCGCCAATATCATCGATAAACAAGGCAAGGTGCTGATCACCGCGCCAGACAGTACATTCTACCTGCTACGCAGCACGGTACGCTAGAACGCACCAGAATAGGGCTGCGTGCGCTCTTCATCGGGGATAGAAAACCACCAACAGAACAAGCTATCCGTGTAACCCATTGATTTGAAATCCGATACAAACGATTATTACACCAAAGATCAAATTTGGTTTGGATATTGCTACAGGCATAACATGAATGCAAAACCGACAATCGACGCTCCGCAACCACAACAAATTCTGGAAAACCTCTCCACTGCGGTACTGCTACTCAACCAGTCATGTAAACTGGTCTGCATGAATCCAGCCTGTGAAGAGCTACTGGCACTGAGTGCCAACCGGCACCGGGGGGAGTCTCTGGATCACTTTCTACCCAATGCCCATCACCTCATTGAGTTAGCCCAAAACACCCTGCTCAGTGGTCGCTCCTGCACCGAACGTGAAATGCCGCTCACCTCCGCCAATTTGAACAACGTCACCGTTAACTGCACCCTGACACTCTTCCACGACCTTGACTCAAAAAGTCCAACGATCATGATTGAGATGTCACCGATGGACCGCCACCTGCGCATCGCCCGTGACGAACAGCTCAATACCCAGTTTCAGGCCACCAAAGAGCTACTCCGTGGCCTTGCCCATGAGATAAAAAACCCGCTCGGCGGTCTACGGGGCGCGGCACAGCTGCTTGAGCGGGAACTGCCCAGTGACGAACTCAAAGAGTATACCCAGGTCATCATTGACGAGGCGGACCGGCTGCGCAATCTGGTGGACAGAATGCTCGCCTCCAACAACCCGCCTCAACTGGGGCGGGTCAACATCCATCAGGTACTGGAGCGGGTTTGCAGCCTGGTCAGCATCGAAGCTGCCGAGGGTATCAATATTATTCGCGACTACGACCCCAGCCTGCCTGAACTGCTGGCCGATGGTGACCAGCTGATTCAGGCCGTTTTAAATATTACCCGCAACGCCGCACAGGCGCTGAATGGCAAAGGCAACATCACACTGCGTACCCGGCCACTGCGCCAATTCACCATAAACCAGCAACGCCACAAACTTGTGATCAGCCTGCAAATTATGGATGATGGCCCCGGCATTCCACCAGACATGCAAGAGGCCATCTTCTACCCGATGGTCAGTGGCCGCCCGGAAGGCACCGGACTCGGCCTCACCATCGCGCAAACCATGGCCAACCAGCACAACGGCTTGATTGAATGCAGCAGCACACCCGGCAACACCACCTTTACCCTGTTGTTGCCGCTCAAGGAAGCTCTGAAGTCTGGTTAAATCATGACTTGTTCAAAGCTTCCTCAACGAACCAAACAAGGAACACCCATGACCGATAGCAATATCTGGATCATTGATGATGATCGCTCAATACGCTGGGTGCTGGAAAAAGCCCTCAAACAAGCGCATCACCACACCACCAGCTTTGACAAAGCGACCGGGGTGATGGAGAGCCTGAAACATGAGCAACCCGACGTGCTGATTACCGATATCCGCATGCCCGGCATGGATGGCCTAACCCTGCTGGATAAAATTCACAGCCACTATCCCGAGCTGCCAGTGATCGTGATGACCGCACACTCTGATCTCGACAGCGCCGTCTCTGCCTACAAAGGGGGCGCATTCGAATACCTGCCCAAACCGTTTGATGTCGATGAAGCCACCGAGCTGGTTGAGCGTGCCCTGCAACACCGACGCCAACACCCCCCCGCAGAGACAGTGATACCCGAAAGCACCCCTGAAATCATCGGTGAAGCCCCCTCCATGCAAGAGGTTTTTCGTGCCATCGGCCGCCTCTCCAGCTCAAAAATGACCGTCATGATCAATGGCGAATCGGGCACCGGCAAAGAGCTGGTAGCCCAGGCACTGCATCGACACAGCCCCAGGGCAAACAAACCCTTTATCGCACTGAACACCGCTGCAATACCCAAAGACCTTCTGGAATCAGAACTGTTTGGCCACGAACGCGGAGCCTTCACCGGCGCACAAAGCCAACGCCAAGGCCGTTTCGAACAGGCCGATCACGGCACCCTCTTTCTCGATGAAATTGGCGACATGCCCGCAGAGCTGCAAACACGCCTGCTCAGAGTATTAGCCGATGGCGAGTTCTATCGTGTGGGTGGGCGCACCCCAGTCAAAGTTGACGTCCGCATTATCGCCGCCACCCACCAACACCTTGAAAACCACGTAAAAAAAGGGCTATTCCGCGAAGACCTCTTCCACCGCTTGAATGTTATCCGCATCCACATTCCATCGCTGCGCGACCGCCGAGAAGATATTCCACTACTGGCACAACACTTTTTACTACGCGCAGCAGATGAACTCGATGTAGAACCAAAGCACCTCAATAAAGCCGCCACCACACTGCTTACCCAGCTCGATTGGCCAGGTAATGTGCGGCAGATAGAGAACACCTGCCGCTGGCTGACCGTGATGTCACCCGGCCAGATTATTGCGGTCGACGACCTGCCGCCCGAGCTACGAGAAGAGACCCTGACAGAAAAAAATGAACAGACAGAGTGGGAAAGCATACTGCACCGCTGGGCAACCCAGCAACTGCAAAAAGGGGAAAACGCCCTACTCAACAACGCAATGCCCCGCTTCGAAAAAGTGATGATAGAAGCCGCACTGGCACACAGCGGCGGGCATCGCCAAGATGCCGCAAAACTACTCGGCTGGGGACGTAACACCCTGACCCGCAAGATCAAAGAATTGAAGATAGAGTGACCAACTGCAAAGTGCATCACCTGATATATCGCATACCCCCACCCGCCGTTTTCTAGGAAATCTCTGATATGAAATATAAACGGAAAGAGGGAGCATATAGGGCATATGTAACTGATTGAGTACGAAAATAACGAAGAGTTGAGGCAAAAGATGAATACGCTGAATAGTGACTATAAAATTATCTTACTTCTAACAGTTTCCATGCTGTCAGCGTGTAGTAGCCAGGCTACAAAACATGATAATGACATGACTCTAGAAAAGAGTAATCCACCACAACTATGGTCATTTCATAAGAGTTTAAGCATTTCAGTGGATGTCTGTGCCTTAAAGGGATATAGCGCCTTAAAATCACTAGAATTTTCTGGCGTAGTACAAAATGGCAACTATTCCTATGGGAATTTTAACGAGAATAGAGCGGCTGTAAAATGCGTTGAAATAAGCAATGGCTCATTGGTTTATTTAGCCGTGGCAGGCCCGGAAAGAGATGTTGTTGAAAAACTAAGAAATGAAATCGCATGGAAATATTAATCACATACAATGAATAAGGTTAGCCTGAAAATAAAGGGCTCTGACCCCAACGCCAGTAAGTTAAGAAAACATTCATTTAATATCAATGGCTTAAGTAGGAATTTATGTTGCGGTTAAACAGTATAAGCTTTCATTAAAAAACATTGAGTTTCTTGATGGAGCGGGGCTTGAAGATAACCGCACGAATACGGCGATTTTCCCCCCGACCCTCTGGCGTCAGGTTGTCTGTGACGGGGCGAGTGTCGCCATAACCAGCAATGGAGATGCGCTGTCGAGGCACATCCAACCCATAGATCATATATTTTGCGACGGTGGCAGCGCGAATGGCGGATAGCTCCCAGTTGGAAATGTAGAGTTCTTTAAGGGCAGCACTCAGCGGCATGTTGTCGCTGTGCCCTTCAATGCGGATGTAATAGTTTGGATAGCGGTTTAATGCCGCCGCAATCTCTTTTATTACCGTTTTGCCATCAGCGGTGAGATCAACCTGGCCAGAAGGAAATAGTGCCGTTTGGTCGAGTTCAATCACCGTGAGGTTCTCAATCTGCTGAACCTTAATATTATTTTGGCGCAATGCCTCTTTCAGGTCGAGGCGTAGTGCTTCAATCTCGGAGCGAGCTTTTGTTTGCTCTCTTTTCGAGACCGCTTCCTGGTGCTCCAGTTGGTCATCGTAATCTTTGCGCAACTGCTCTTGAGAAGCCTCTTCTTGTTGTAGCTGCAACTTAAGTGCCTCGTTCTCCTCCTTTAACTCCTGGGTGGCACAGCCACTCAAAAAAAGGATTGTGGCGAGCATCATAAAAGTAATAAGACGATTGTGCATGGCTATTTCCTCTTTCAAATCAACATGTATAGCGTTAGCTCTTTCTATGCGCTGCATGATAGCGCCATATCGCCTTAATACAAGTGAGTGGCAATAGTTTTGAGGTATGGCTCACTCTCTATGGTGAAAATTAACACATCAACCATATTATATGGTCGGATAAAAATATGCCGCAAGAGCAATGAGATAGTCCGAGATTGAGTATTCTATCCGACGGCATACTTCAATGCAGTTCATGGCATGCCATGATTATCATAAACCCTGGCAGTTATTTTTTAAATTTGATCTACTCTTTCACCATGGAAACCTTAATCTCAGAAGTGAGCCAATGAAACTAAAAGGGAGTGAACACCGTTATGGTGTCATTGCGCTGCTATTGATCGGGTTGTCTGGTTTGGGACTCTATATGGTGGAGCTGAGTTACTATGATGCTGATTACAAATCCAGTGTTGATCTTCACCGCTCTTTGGGGGGTTAACCGCGCTATTAATTGTGCTGCGCATGATTTGGATACTCTTTGATTTTCGACCACCATTAAGCGCAGATTTAACCTCGCTGGAACAGCGTGCCGCCACCTTAGTACATCGACTGTTTTACCTGTTGATGGTATTACTGCCCATTGCAGGCTATCTTGTTTCAACCTCAGATGGGCGCGGTGTTGATATATTTGGTTTGTTTGAGCTACCCGCACTACTACCTGTTGCAACCGGGCGAGAGGAGTGGGCGGGTGATCTGCAGAGGGGTTGGCGATGGCTCTATGGTTTTTGCTGGTGGTGCAGGTGAAGACCGCAAGTATTGATAGCAATCATGCCAAGCGCGACAAGCACATCCGCAATGAAGACTTTCTGAATGTGGATAAATACCCCACCGCATCCTTTGTAAGCCAAGGTTTCAAACCATTGACCGATGGGAGGTCGCAGTTAACCGGAGAGTTAACCCTGCATGGCATCACCCGACCGATTGTGGTTGATGTGGTATTTATTGGTGTGGGAGAGGAGCCATGGGGTGGTCATCGCCGTGGTTACCGGGGAACCACCACCATCAAACGCAGCGATTACAATATGAGCCACGACTTAGGGCCGATGGCTGACAGTATGGCGCTGGATTTTTTCATTGAAGGCATTCGAAAATAGCCGCCTAGTGGAATTAAGGTATTTGTATCCCGTTGTAATTTTTTGATGATCTGGGTATTGTTGGTTGATCGTTAATTTACGATAAAACAACTTTTGATAGGAGAAGCATATGAGCTCATTATTTGATCGTTTAGGTGGTAACGCAGCTGTTGATGCAGCAGTAGATATTTTCTACGCCAAGGTATTGGCAGATGATCGTATCAATCAGTTTTTCACTAGTGTCGACATGGAGACGCAGGCTGCGAAACAGAAAGCTTTCCTGACGATGGCATTTGGCGGCCCGAATAGCTACAGCGGACTGGATATGCGCGAAGGCCATAAACATATGAATTTGAATGAAGGCCACTTTACAGCTGTTGTTGAAAACCTGGCGGCAACACTCAAGGAGATGGGTGTCTCTGATGCGGATATTTCTGAAGTGGCAGCGATTGCTGATAGCGTGAAGGATGATGTGCTTAATCGCTAAAAGCGGCCCGAAAGAAGAACATGATCGACCAAGCGCCTCAGCATGTTATGTGTTGGGGCGTTTTTTATTGCCGAATGGTTTTTTTATCCACATCACGTTAAAGTTTCAAAACCGTTATAATCTTTTTTACTCTCAGGGAGGGAATTTTTGTCAAAACTCCTCAAAATATTTGAACAACTTGCCGGTGAGCGACGTGGCAAAGTGCGCCACGCTGACATTGCCATTGCAACGCTTGCCTCACTGACTGCACTGTTGATAGTTGGCTGGATCAGCCGCACAGTGGCCGGTGACCAAGCCGGCCTCTATTTGATGGCATCAATGGGGGCATCGGCAGTATTGATTTTTGCGGTGCCGGGTACCCAAATGGCAAGGCCTTGGTCATTTTGTTGTGGGCATCTGCTCTCTGCCTTTGTGGGAGTAAGTTGTAATTTATTGATTGGTGATCTGGTGCTGGCCTCTGCACTTGCAGTCTCGATATCAATTTTTTTGATGAGTTATCTGCGCTGTATGCACCCACCGGGTGGAGCGGCGGCGATGATTCCGATTGTCAGCGGGGAATCTGTTAGTGCAATGGGTTATGGCTTTTTGATGGTTCCGGTTGGCATTAACGTGTTGGTTATGCTGATTGCGTCATTGATTTATTTTCGCTACATAGCGCATCGAAATAAAAAACTTATGGCACAAAGATCCAAATAATGACCCCTCAAGCCCCTATGTGCGTAGGGGCCAGTTTTAGATTGCGATACTCGTTTCACCATCTAAAAGCTGACTTACCCGTTACTCAATTGCATTAATAACCACACCATGGGCGGTATGGTGAGAAGCAGGAAAAATTGGCAACGGTACTGCTTTCTGCGCTGTGCGGCATGCTCTTTATCCAGTGCGCTGCTAACCTCATCCATTAGTGAATATAACTGTTTAAAACTAAGCCCGATGGCATCACTGGCAATAGCGAAGTAATGTTCGGATTCGATCTGAATAACTTTGGCGCTAAGCAACTCTCTATCAAGGGTGTTTAGAAACAGACCCATGCTTTTCTGGCATTGGCTAAAATCCAGCGCACTACTTTTGATCTCTTGGCTTGCCAGAATAGTGGTCGTATTGGCACAGGTTGCAGATGCCTTCTTATGTAAATAGCTTAATTTGCTACGATTTTGTGTGGTTAATTTGGCTTGTGCTGCCGCCCCGGTGCCAATACCCCTTGCTTGCCCCAGTACTTCTGTCACGTGCGGCAGTATGTTGATACCTATCTCTAATAACCCTTTTAGCTGTTGATTTGGGCTGTTATTTAATTTGCTTTGACTACCAATGTCACTAATCAGCTCAAGTAGCTTTGAAATGACAAGGGTATGTTTGCTAAAACTGACGGCTGCGGTTAATGATGCAAAATTTCGGGTTATCTGATTCCAACATGTTGTGATCTCAAGGTAGCCGGGGCTCTTTGCCAGCTCCGGGTGATCACGGCTAATATGCTGTAGCTGCTGATCTATTTTTTGCTGATGTGCTTGGCGTTTATCTTTGAAGGCCTGATTACCCAGTAGCAGCGCATTGCTCATACCTCGGTGCTGGGGAATGCTCTCTAATAACTGAAACAGCTGCTGAATAACCAGCAAAGCCTGTTGTCGTCTGGCAGAGAAACGCCGCTGAACGGATACCGCTTGTAACAAGGCGACGGCGATAACAAACAGAGCCGCGCCGATAAGGGTAGAGGTCAGCATGATTGATTATCATCTTGTGAGTGGGATAAATTAACTAAATAGTGGGCAGTTTCTGAGGCCTCCTGAATGACTTCCGTGGTTTGTTGGGCCATCTGATTAATCTTTTCGATGTTGAGGGATACCTCGGCACTGCCTTCGCCCTGTTCACGAATAGCCAGACTAATATTGCTCATGGCATCAACGGTGGATTGAGCGCCCTTTTTGATCGATTGAAGTGCATTGTGCGTCGCACTGGATAGCTCAACACTGCTATTGATCGCACGGATAATTTGCTCCATGCCACTGCTCACACTCTGCACATCTCTTTGTATAGTGGATATTTGTTGATTCACCTGGAATGCAGCTTCTTGAGAGCGTTGTGCCAGTTGTCGTACTTCACTCGAAACCACCGAAAACCCACGACCATGCTCACCTGCGCGCGCGGCTTCTATCGCGGCGTTCAGTGCTAGCAGATTGGTCTGATTGGCAATTTCATCAATTGTTTTGATTATGGAGCCGATCTCGTTAGAGCGTGTTAACAAGCCATTGATTTGATCGGCTGAGTGGCTGATTGAGTCTGAGGCTGTTTGAATCTCAGCAGCCATGGTTTCAACAACATGATCACCTTCCGAGGCGTGTTTGTCAGCCATTTTTGAGGTGTTTGTGGCATCTTCAGCATGCCCAGAAACAACATCGATATTGTGGCTCAGTTGCTCCATTTCCGACTGAATGCTGGCAACGGAGACTTGTTGTACAGTCATCATTTCTGTTGAGCGTTTGTTCATCGCCGCCAAATCGAGTGCCGCACTGTGCAGCTCATCACTGGCACTTTTACTTCTCTCCTTTAGACGTTCGATAGTGACCTGCTGTTGGTGGAATGCACTAAAAACAGGGTCGAATTCATTCTCCTTGTAACAAAAACTGTCACCACTTTTTAGTCGACAAATAAGCTGTTGCTGGTAGCCGTAATAACCGACTATCAGGTAGAGGCTGATAACCAGTGTCACTGTTACAAACAGTATCAAATCGAGCGGTAAGGTTTCACTGATACCCTGGAACAGGGAGGCACAGTAGAGCAGCAGTAAAGCCAAAGGCAGAGTACTGAGTGAGAAGATAAACAACAACTTTTGGAGCAATGAGAGCCGCTCAAAAAGAGAAATTACCGGTTTGAATAATAACGTCACTCTACTTATCCTGAATGATCCCTGTACCCTGGCTGCATCATGAGTTGATCATATGCACATCCCGCTGTGGGAATGGAATAGTGATGCTGTTTTGATCCAGCGATTTCTTCATCTCTTCATTAACATCAAAGAAGACATCCCAATAGTGTTCTGGCAGGCAGTGAGGTCTAACCGCCAGATTGACAGAGCTATCGGCCAGCTCCACCACGCCGACAAAGGGCGCAGGCTCTGCAATCACTTTGTCATGCTTTGACAAGACATCCATCAATACTGACTTTGCCTTGTCGATATCCGCATCGTAGGCGATGCCAATAGTCAGATCGACACGTATTTTACCCTCGGCGGTGTAGTTGACAATCGAGCCGTTTGAAACTGCACCATTGGGGATAATAACCTGTTTGTGTTCTGGCGAGGTGAGTATGGTATTAAATATCTGCACCTCTTTTACCACACCCAAATGGCCCTGGGATTCAATCAGGTCGCCCACCTTGTAGGGTTTGAAGGTCATGATCAAAACCCCACCGGCAAAGTTGGCGAGGCTGCCTTGCAATGCCAGACCAACCGCCAAGCCAGCAGCACCTAATACCGCAATAAACGAAGTGGTGGCGATGCCGATCATCGAGGCAACAGAGATAAACAGCAGTATTTTGAGTATCCATGTGGTCAGGCTGCTTATGAATGGAATTAAGGTGGGGTCAACCTTGGCCCTCTCCATTGAAGCCTGCAAGATTTTCCCTAAACCTCTTATGACCAAAAGACCGATAAGCAACGTTACAATTGCCAGGGCCAGTTTGGGTGCATATTCCAGCCCTAACTCGTAAGCTTTTGAAGTGAGAACTTCCATTTGTTGTACAGCACTATTGATTTCGCTCATGTTGCCACCTCCATATTTATTATTAAGCGCACTTTTTTCAATGTTTTTCGGTACGAAGCAACGTTATTTTTAGTTAAAATATAGTTAACTCTTTTAACGGATATTCTTTGTTAAATCAAGAGATGGGGCAGCCAGCAAGTTTTTTGGTATCGACTGTGTGCGAAGGTCTCAAGGGTGTAACAATTAAGCAATTGGGGTGTCAGAGAGCAGAGAATCATAAAAAAGTGCCAAAATGCGACGCCTATTATTTATACTTTTATTGAGCAGTTTATCGTTACCCACTTATGCCGCAGAGCGATTACGGATTGCGGGGTCAACGACGGTACTCCCAATAGTGGCTGAAGCAGCCAAGCTGTACCGTCAACTCCATTCCGGACTGACGTTAACGGTTTCTGGTGGCGGCTCCGGGGTAAGTGTTGCTTCAGTCAATCGAGGTCATATTGAGGTCGGCATGATCTCTCGGCCACTTACTGAGCGTGAGCAACAGCAGTTGCAAGGGCGAGTACAGGTCATCCCGATTGCCCGTGATGCGGTGGCTATCGCGGTCTCCCGAGTGGTTTATGAGCATGGCGTTACACAGCTCACGCGGCAACAGATAGCTGCCATCTATCGAGGTGAAATAACCAACTGGCGTGAAGTGGGTGGCCCCGACAGCCCAATATTAGTCATTGATAAGGAACCCTCCCGTGGTACCCGTCATGTCTTTGCCAAAGTGGTGTTGGGTGATGAATGGGCAAGAGCGCCGGGGGCTTCTATTGTTACCGGATCAAATAATGAAGGGCAGAGTGCCATCGCCAATAGTGACAAGGCGATTGGTATGCTCTCAACTGCCTGGTTAAATAAGCAGGTGCTTGCCATTGCAATCATGCAGAATGGCAAAGCGATTACACCATCACAAGGGAATGTTAGCGCAGGGCTTTACCCAATACAGCGTACACTGGATATTCTGCTGCCGAATAACCACTCTGAAACAACAGGAGCATTTGTTGAGTTTTTGCGCTCAGAGCAGGGGGGGGACATTGTCCGGCAAGTGGGTTATCTACCGGTTCAATAGGCGGCTCTATGTTGCGACTCTTTATCCATAGCAGTGCATGGCTCAGTTTTTCAGGTTTGCTGTTGTTAAGCGGTTTTTTGCTCTATGCCAGCTGGCCAATCTTTTCTGAACAGGGGCTCTATTTTATTGCTGAAAGTGAGTGGTATCCCTACGAAGATCTATTCGGGATGTTACCGGCACTTTTCGGCAGTCTGCTCAGCGTGGGGGTGGCCCTTCTTATCGCATTGCCACTGGGTGTAGCAGCCGCACTGTTTAACATTGAAATTGTGCCCTCCTGTCTCCAACCGTGGCTGCGGCTATTAATGGAGCTAATGGCGGGTATTCCCTCGGTGGTTTATGGGTTGATGGGGCTATGGCTGCTGGTGCCCTTTTTAGAGCAACAGCTCGATTTGTTAACCGGGCGAACCTTGCTGGCCGCCGCACTGCTACTCTCGGTGATGGTGCTGCCAACCATTATGGTATTGAGTGAAGATGCTCTGCGTAAAGTGGCAGATGATCAGCGCCAGCGAGCCAATGCCCTTGGTTTGAGCTGGTGGGCGGTGGTGCAGCGAATTTTACTACCCCAGGCGTGGCCGGGCATTCGGTTGGCCACATTGCTCTCTTTGGGGCGAGCGATGGGTGAAACTGTTGCCGTGATGCTGGTTATCGGCTCGATAGACCGCCTTCCTGAGCCACTCTATAACCTGTTGCAACCCGCCCAAAGCCTCACCTCACGTATCGGGCGTGAAATGGGCGAAGCGAGTGTCGGCTCGCCCCACTGGTCGGCATTGATGAGCAGCGGACTGTTATTGATGTTGATGAGCGTGGCGGTGGTTTTACTGAGCCAGCGGCGGTGGTTTAAATGAAATGGACAATCCACCCGGCAAAGTTACTGCTAACGCTGGTGGCACTGCCTGCACTGTTAATTCCAGCACTTGCCCTTGGTTACATCGTCTACCAGGGAGGTGCTGTCATTAGCTGGCAGTTTATCAGCACCAGCGCCGAGCTGAGTGGCTTTGGTGCCAGCAGTGGTGTTTTTTCTCAACTGGCAGGATCACTGCTGTTAGCGGTGGGGGCCTGTATTGTGGCAACACCGGTTGCACTGGGTACGGCACTGTTTTATCAACTCTCTAACAATTCACGCCTGTGTCATCACCTTGAGTTACTGATCTATCTACTGCAGGCGGTACCACCGATTGTTTATGGCCTGTTTGGCTTGATCCTGTTTGTGCAGATATTCTCACTGGGGGTCTCACTGATTGCCGGCATGTTGGTGCTTGCCATGGTGCTGCTGCCGATGCTGACTCTGAACAATATTACCAGTCTGCAACGTATTGCGATTGAACAGACCGATGCGGCACGCGCGCTCGGACTCACAGAGAGCGCATTGGTTTTACGGGTCTGGTTGCGGCAATCCCGTCGAGAGCTGATCACCGGCCAGCTACTGGCCATCGCCAGAGCACTAAGTGAAACCGCTCCCATTCTGTTTACCGCCACCGTTTTTTCAGGAGTTGTCTGGCCCGATTCACTGCTGTCGCCAGTCACCACACTACAGACTCATATTTTCTACCTTGCCCAGGAGGGTAACCACCCTCAGTCAATTGATGTCGCCTGGGGTAGCGCGTTGGTATTGGTTATCACCATCGTACTCTTTAGCCTACTGGCCCGTGCCCTTAAACCCTCGGGAGGTAACTTGTGATTTCAAACAGCCGATTGTCGAATATAACGGCACCAGTACAACACCCCACCACAGCACTACAAATTGACCAGCTCAAACTGAGCATCCAAGGGCAACCGATACTGCATGAAATATCGTTGTCGCTTCCTACTAGCGGTATTACCGCATTGATTGGCCCTTCCGGAGCAGGCAAAAGCTCACTTTTGCACTGCATCAATCTACTTCAACAAGCGTGGCAAGGTGAGATCACCCTACATCAAAAGAGCATTCGACAATGGCCGGGGGGTGATGAAAAATTGCGTCGCCACATTGGCTTAGTGGCACAAAAACCGACTGTTTTCCCCACCACTATCTACCGCAATGTGGTGTTTGGTATCGATGGTTTTTGGCAACGACGCAACGCCCATGCCATTGCAGAGCAAGCGTTACGACAAGCCGCGCTGTGGGGCGAGGTGAAAGATCGACTACACGCACCTGCCGCCTCCCTGTCACTGGGGCAACAGCAGCGCCTCTGCCTTGCCCGGGCACTGGCCATAAAGCCCAAGTTACTACTGCTTGATGAACCAACCGCCTCACTGGATCCAAAATCAAAACAACTGATCGAACAAGCGCTCAGCCAGCTTGCCAGCCACATTCCGCTGTTACTGGTCAGTCACAACCTTGAGCAGGCCCAGCGCCTGGGAGAGCAGGTGATCTTTATGTGTGAAGGCAAAGTAATAGAGCAAGCCGATTGCGATACATTTTTCAATCACCCCCAGCGTGTAGAGAGTAAAGAATTTTTACGCTGGGCTGTTTGTGAGTGTGATTAAGGAAGCGACAAAAAAACCACACCCGCTTCAATCTTCACCGGGAAACTCGCCGCACATCCCTCATCCGGTGCAACCACCTCTCCGCTCTCCAGTTCAATATTCCAATTATGCAGCGGGCAGGTCACCCGCTTGCCGTGCACAATGCCCTGTGACAACGGGCCGCTTTTATGCGGACAGCGATCACGCAGAGCAAAGATCTCATCCTCTCCGGTGCGGAAAATACCGATATCACCTTCAGCCGTTTCAACCACACGGGCCCCCTGTTTGGGGATCTCTTCAATCTTGCCAACTTCAATCCAATTGCTCATATCTACCTCGAAATTCTATGTTGAGTGCGTGCGCTATCAACCCAGCTTCTTAATGGGGATGTAATCCTTGCGGATGTGGTCCTGCTCGACCGCTTCAGCCCACGGATCGACCTGAAACACCTCTTGCGATACCAGGAAGCGCGCATGGAGTGCTTTACGACCCGCATCATCTTCAACCACTCGCTGTTTGGCGTAACTGAGTCCAACCCGTTCGATCCACGGCGCAGTACGCTCCAGGTAGTGGGCCTCTTCGCGGTAGACCTGCATAAAGGCACCACAATATTCCATCACCTCTTCTTCGGTTGAAACACGACACAACAGCTGAGTGGCCACCACGTGAATACCGCCATTGCCCCCCACATGCAGCTCGTAACCCGAATCGACGCAGACCACACCAAAATCTTTGATGGTCGCTTCGGCACAATTACGTGGACAGCCGGAGACCGCAATCTTGTATTTGTGCGGTGTCCACGAAGCCCAGGTCATTTTTTCGATTTTGATGCCCAGGCTGGTGGAGTCCTGGGTGCCAAAGCGGCACCACTCAGAACCGACACAGGTCTTAACCGTACGCAGTGACTTGCCGTAGCCGTGGCCGGAGACCATGCCTGCGGCATTCAAGTCTGCCCATACCGCGGGGAGATCCTCTTTTTTCACACCCAGTAAATCGACACGCTGGCCGCCGGTCACCTTGACGCTTGGAATGTTAAATTTATCCGCTACATCGGCAATCGCACGTAATTCATTGGGTGTGGTAACCCCACCCCACATGCGCGGAATCACCGAATAGGTGCCATCTTTCTGGATGTTAGCGTGGGCACGCTCATTAATGAAGCGGGATTGCGGGTCATCCTTGGCCTGCTGTGGCCAAGCGGAGAGCACGTAGTAGTTAAGGGCGGGACGACAGCTAGCACAGCCGTCGGGGGTGTGCCACTCCAATGCGGTCATTACCGCAGGAATTGAGGTAAGCTCTTGCTCTCGAATTGCCTCACGTACTTCGTCATGGCTGTGTTCGGTACAGCCACACATCGGTTTTTTCTTCGGCGTATCCGAATAGTCACCCACGGTTGACGCCAGAATTTGCTCAACCAGGCCGGTACAGGAGCCACAGGAGGCAGCCGCTTTGGTGTGTGCTTTCACCTCTTCAAGGGTAAACAGCCCCTTCTCAGTAATCGCCTTCACAATGGTCCCTTTGCAGACACCGTTACAGCCACACACTTCCGCATCATCCGGCAGTGCCGAAGCGGCATTTTCGCCACCGTGGCCGGAGTCACCCAGGTGCGCCTGGCCAAACATCAGGTGTTCACGAATATCGCTGATGTTGGTCTCATCACGCAGCATCTGGAAATACCAGGCACCATCGACCGTATCGCCATACATCACCGCGCCGATGATTTTGTTATCTTTCAGTACCACCTTTTTGTAGATACCCCGAGCGGCATCTTTCATTACCACTTCTTCGGTGCTCTCATCACCGTGAAAATCACCCGCAGAGAAGAGATCAATACCGGTTACCTTGAGCTTGGTTGAGGTAGTTGAACCCTCATACATGCCAATGCCGTAACCCGCCAAGTGGTTGGCGCACACTCTGGCTTGCTCAAACAGCGGGGCAACCAGCCCGTAAGCGATACCACGGTGTTGTACACACTCGCCTACAGAGTAGACTTTAGGATCAAAAGTTTGCAACGTATCGTTCACCACAATGCCGCGTTCACAGTGAATGCCAACCTTTTGCGCCAGCTCGATGTTGGGGCGAATGCCCGCCGCCATCACCACCAAATCGGCTTCCAGCTCACCGCCATCAGCAAACGTCAGACCGGTAACACGCTGACCACCGGTTAACTCAGTGGTTGATGAGTTCATGCGAAATTTCAGGCCGCGCTCTTCCAGGGAGGCTTTCAGCATCTCACCAGAGAAGCTGTCCATCTGCATCTCCATCAAGGTGTCACCCAGATGAACCACCGTCACATCCATGCCATTGATCACCAAACCATTGGCCGCCTCAAGACCTAGCAGGCCACCACCAATCACCACCGCTTTTTTGTAGTTTTTAGCCGCATCCAACATGGTGTCGACGTCGTAAATATCACGGAAACCGATCACCCCCTCCTTGTCGTGGCCGGGAACCGGGATAATAAACGGATTTGAACCGGTCGCCAGCAGCAGCCGGTCGTAGCGGGCTGTGGTGCCATCCGCCGCGATCACCTTTTGCGCCTTGCGGTCAATATCAACCACTGTTTTGCCGGTATGCAGGGTGATGTTATTTTCGTCATACCACGCTTGTGAGTTCAAAACAATGTCATCGATGGTCTTCTCGCCAGCCAGTACCGGGGAGAGCATGATACGGTTGTAGTTACAGTGTGGCTCCGCACCAAAAACGGTGATGTCATATTTATCAGGCGCAATTTTCAGCAGCTCTTCCAGCGTGCGGACACCCGCCATGCCATTACCAACCAGAACCAGTTTTTCTTTCATCTGTTACTCCACGATATTCGAGGTTATCTGCTATTAATATACATTCAGCAAGCGACGTGCCACAAATCAAGCAAGGCAATAATAAAACTAAATACATCAAAAATATTTAACCAAACATAAGGTTACAATACACCCTATAAAAAAATGGTTATCTCCAGCCGCTCCCTGGGGTTGATCTGGGCGCGTTATTATTGCGCGAGCGATGTTCCGTGTGCACCATCAACGTGCATTGCCCGCTACCGTAACGTGCTCATAATGGAGAGGCCATGTTTGGGTGAAATACACCACATCACGTGTTCAATCAGGCGTAATAATGTAACGAATGCACCAATATGCCCTCCAACAAGCCGCGCGTCATGCGGCAGATACCGCATAACCCTGTTGTTTTAAATCAATAAACTTCTGATGGCATAAGAGTTGCTAAAACTTGCATTAGCATCACTTCTATTCCATAGGATTTTTTTGTCATGACCGGAAACAAACTCAACATATTCAAGCTGGGGCAGGAGAATATTCGCATCCTGCATTACACCTGGTTTGCCTTTTTCATGACATTTGTAGTCTGGCTGGGTCTTGGCCCGATGATGCCTTTCATCAAAGAGGCGCTTGACCTTACCGACCAGCAAGCCAAAGTGCTGCTGATCCTCAACGTGGCAATGACCATTCCGGCACGCATCATCGTCGGCATGTTGGTGGATCGCCTCGGCCCTCGCATCATGTATACCAGTATTCTGGTTTTGGGTGGCCTGATCAGCATCGCCTTCGCCTGGGCCGAGGGTTACGAAGAGCTGGCACTGCTGCGTTTTCTCTCTGGTTTTATTGGTGCAGGCTTTGTGGTTGGCATTCGTATGATTAGTGAGTGGTTTCCGGCCAAACAGACCGGGTTGGCCCAAGGCATTTATGGCGGTTGGGGCAACTTCGGCTCTGCGGGTGCCGCCATGACACTGCCCTTTATTGCCGTCGGCATGGGTGATGTGGATGGCTGGCGTTACGCCCTCACCTTTGCCAGCATCGCAGCAATCATTTATGGCTTGATTTACTTCTTTATTGTTAGTGATACACCGAAGGGTTCGACCTATTTCAAATCGAAAAAAATGGGTGCCATGGAGGTGACCAGTACGGGCGATTTAATCCTCTATATTTTAATGAACATTCCACTTTTCCTGGCACTGGCGGTGCTTACCTGGAAACTATCACCGGCTCAAATGGGCATGATAGACCAAATCACCACCTATGTTATCTACGCGGTACTGGCAACGCTTTATCTGGTTCAGGTGTGGAAAATATGGCATGTCAACGGCCACATTATCAACAAGCCAGTGCCCGAATTACATCGCTACAAATTCAAACAGGTTGCCATATTAAACTGGTCTTATTTTGTCACCTTTGGTACCGAGCTGGCGGTGGTCTCGATGCTGGCGATGTTCTACGTGGAGTGGTTCGATATTCCTAAAATAACTGCCGCACTATTAGCCGGTATTTACCCATTTATTAACCTGTTTGCTCGCCCAGGCGGTGGTTGGCTTAGCGATGTGATTGGTCGCAAAAAAACCCTGATCATTGTCTTTCTCGGTATTACGGTCAGTTTTTTAGTGCTGGGCAATGTGCACAATGAGTGGCCGGTGTGGATGGTGGTGACGATCACTATCTTTGCCGGTATCTTCTCTAAAGCTGGTTCGGGCGCGGTCTATGCCATGGTGCCGCTGGTACAACGCCGCATGACCGGACAAATCGCTGGCATGGCCGGGGCCTTTGGTAATGTGGGGGCGGTGACCTTTTTAACCGTTAATTCACTGGTCGATTACGATCTATTCTTCATGGTCATTGGGATTACCTCAGCGATTGTCTTTTTCTTGATTCTGTTTGTTCTGGAAGAGCCAGCGGGACAAATTGCCGAGACCCTGCCCGATGGCACAGTGCAGATGATTGATGTAAAGTGAGAAGAAAAGACGGCCCTCCACTGATGAGCATTGAAATGACACAACTCACCATAAATGCAGGCCAGTACAGTGAGAAAGGGATCAAAGAGCAAAATGAAGATGCCTGCGGCATTCGTATTCCTGACGAAGCCCAACTCATCAATAAGGGGATAGCGATAGCGATCGCTGATGGTGTCAGTAGTGCCGACCACGGTCGTGAAGCCGCCGAAGCCTGCGTCACCGGCTTTTTGAGTGATTACTACAGCACCGCCGACTCCTGGACCGCCAAAAACTCAGGCCGGAAAGTGTTGGGTGCCATCAATCGCTGGTTGTATGGGCAAGGACAAAGCGCACTCTCCGGGCAGGGGATGCTCACCACTTTTTGTGGCCTGATCCTTAAATCCACCACCGCACACCTGTTTCACGTGGGTGACAGCCGGATTTATCGCCTGCGGGATGGTGACCTAGAGCAACTGACCCGTGACCACCAAACCTGGGGCGGTGCCAAAAAAGCCTTTCTGAGCCGCGCCATGGGGGCAGATTCCGGTGTTGAGATCGACTACCGCAGTGAGCCGCTGGAAGAAGGTGACCTGTTTTTTCTCAGCACCGACGGCGTGCACGACTTTATCAGTCATAAGGAGTTGAAGCAGTTACTCACCGAGCTACGCAGTCACCCCGAGCGGGCGGCACGCACCCTAGTGACCCGGGCGCTGGAGCACGGCAGCCATGACAACGTCACCTGTCAGGTGATCGATATCGCCACATTGCCCTGTCAAAACCAGCAGGAGTTCTATCAACACCTCACCGAATTGCCCTTTCCCCCCGCACTGGAGAGCGGCATGATTCTGGAGGGTTACCGTATTCTGCGGGAACTGCACGCCAGCAATCGCAGCCAAGTTTACCTCGCCCAGGATGAAGAGAGTGGTGAGCCGGTGGTAATTAAAACCCCATCAGTCAACTTTGAAGATGATGCGGAATACATTGATGGCTTTCTGCATGAAGAGTGGGCGGGAAAACGGATTAACAGTAATCACGTGCTAAAGATCATTGAGCCGAAAAAACCGCGCCGTTTTCTCTACTACGTTAGCGAATTTATTGATGGACAAAACCTGCGCCAGTGGATGAATGACAACCCTGACCCGGTGTTGGATGAGGTGCGCCGCATCATGGAGCAGGCCTGTGCTGGCATTCGCACTTTTCATCGGCTAGAGATGCTGCACCAGGATCTCAAACCTGAAAACATCATGATCAACAAAGACGGTGTGGTGAAAATTATCGACTTCGGCTCCACCCGTATCGCCGGTATCCAGGAGATTGCCAGCCCCATCGAGCGGGGCAACCTGCTCGGCACCTACGACTACGCCGCACCGGAATATTTCATCAACCAACCCGGCAGCAACCGCTCAGACATCTACTCACTCGGTGCTATCAGCTATGAAATGCTCACCGGACAGCTTCCTTACGGTGGGGCACTTTCAGCACGCGCACTAAAACGAGTCAGCTACCACCCCGCCCATGAAATCAACAACAACGTCCCCCGCTGGATGGATGCGGCACTGGAAAAAGCGTGCATGATCAAGCCACAACGCCGCTATCCACTGCTATCCGAATTCACCCACGACCTCTGGCACCCCAACGCATCACTGCAATCAACAGAGTTTCAGCCGCTGTTGAAGAGAAACCCGCTGGGGTTTTGGCGCGGCAGTGCGTTGATACTACTGGTGATTAATCTGCTGTTGATTTATCAGCTCTTAAAATAAAATCGTTATACTCAGAGTGAGTGCTTACTTTCTAATCATTTGGTTAAATCACAATCCGCAAGTCCGGTATAAAACCGGTTAACTCCCCCGGATACCCCCGACAATTCTGTACCACCGGCGTATTGTTAATTCGCGAAATGCCAGACTCATGGGAATGGCCACAAATCCACATATCAAAATCGTATTCATAAAACCAGTGATCCAGATCACTAGCGTAGCAATATTTCAACCCTCCGCTCACCAGACTCAAGCTGGGGCTATGGTGGGTTACCACAACCGTCTTTCCCATAAACGGCTCTGCTATTGACTCAGCAAGATAGGTTTTATCCCGAAGGTGACACGCTTGCATATCCAGGCGTTTCGAACCGAGGTGGTTGCCCATCATGCCATTGTCTATTCTTGTACGCTCGGCGGGGTTGGCCTTCTGGTAATCGCTCCATAGTGTGGCACCGATAAACCGCACATCATTAATTATAATGCTGTCACGGATTAACAGGTGAACATTAGTGGGCATGGCGCTGAGCATAATTTCATCCAATTGCACCATCTCATAATCAAAATATTCATGATTACCCAATACATAAACCACATGCTGAAAACGTGCCGCCATCTGCTTTATCCATGGCAATGCGGCAGGGCAGGAAGCGATATCCCCCGCCAGTACCAATACACTGCTATCATCACCCTGGCAGACGGGCACCTTCATTGGTGCATAGGCCAAATAGAGATCTGACATCACCCGTATTATCATGATTAAGCGTTCCTTATAACAAAAAGGCCGGGGTCACCCCCGGCAAAACCACTTCATGGTCTGAATCGTCATTGCCATCCCTCTGGCTTATCCCGGCGTTATTTGACTCAGTCGGTTATTCTGCCAGCCTCCGTTAGTGCAGGCACGATGGCAAAACGGCAAGCAGTGCCAATGCACCATGCGATAAAAGGGGCGAAAAACAGCAGAAAAGAGAGGAAAAACAACGCAACAAGCCCTTACCCACACGGAGTGGGTAGACGGGTTTGTTTTTCTTTGGAGCAAGCAAAGCTCTGGCGTACAATCGACGTTAGCCATATAAACCTCCTGGTAAGGTTGGTGTGGTTAGCTGAGCGAAAGGGGTTCCAGCCCTCTAGCTCAGCGATTTATTATTATTCAAAAAATTCTTCTGATAGTGAATGGCCGAAACAGATAAAAACATCGGCGAAAGGACACCTCCCTATTCAATGGTTGATCCATCATCTCACTACCCAAGTGGTAAGAGATACCCATGATTATGCTGTATTGTGGTTTTATTGCAACCCCATAATGACCAGCCCATCCACGTGACTCTAGGTCGTGCTGGTACCGATATTTTTGACTCTTCAATACAGCCTGCGCGGCATTCATGGGTAATTTTTTATACAAGGTACAAAGGGCTCTCGCCAATATGATGAAATCAATAGCCCCGAATCCTTTAATGGCCCCGGTTATGCCTTTATAGTTCATTTGCTATACTCCCTTACTTGCACTACGCCACTACCTTGAACTTAGCATTTCGCATAAAAGAAAAACTTGCGTCAAGAATAGTCATCGAAAGTAGGAAATACAAGAAAAACTTACAATTTTGAATTAATATTTTCGCAAATACGGCTACTAATTTTCATAGGTGATTGATTTGTCTAAAAAAACAACCCAAAATAAATTGAGCGAAACCAAGCCGGAATCCACTTTATATCTCACAAGTGGAATCGGGGCTCGCATACTTGAAGCCGTTAGCATGGTGGGCGGTAAAAAAGAGTTGTCACGCAAAGCGAATATTTCAGCATCGCAACTTTACCGAATTATCTCTGAAGATAGCCAGGCAAGAATTGAAACGATTGTCTCGATCGCACAAGCCGCAGGTATCAGTGTCGAATGGCTGGCAACCGGCCAAGGTGAAAAAGATATATTACAAAGTGACCCAGCGACCGCACAATGTGGTGATGCAAGACCCACGAAGGATGCCGTATTAGAAGGTGCGGATATGAGCCATCACAACCGTCAGATCGCCGAGCCAAAGGCTGACTATAAAACCGGCAAAGTACTGGTTGACCAGTCGTTTATTGACAACCTGCTGGTTCGGCAAACCCAACTGATGGATAAGCAGATTCAGCTAATGGATCAACTGCAAGCGGTAAGAGATGAATTGCAGAAAGTAACCTCTTAGGAGCGATCACGAAATAACATCTACATTCTAACTTGCTCTTTTACCCCAGTTTAAACGATCTCAATCGTTACGTAGGCCAGCTATGTGCCTCTTGAGATCGTTTGAACGGGAGCAAAATTTCTGCGTCATAATTGCATAAGTTATTTCGTGCTCGTTCCTTAGCAACAACCAAACCCGTTCTGTCTCTCAAGAAAAGCTCACTCCCGCAGTACAGGAAGCCCTTACGGTGGTTACCAGCAGTCGGCTCTAGGGGTAGAGCTTTTGCGGCCGGTGGAGCTGAGGGTGATCGTAGCGCAGTCTGTATCTTTCTCTTGTGAGCCAATGGCGGCTGCGGTTAGTGTGAAGCTGTTCGCATTGAGAGCTGCGGTGATACGATAATGCCCTTCATCAGAGAGCGGACTAGCTT
>JAFLJP010000039.1 GCA_022712945.1 Gammaproteobacteria bacterium
TGTAGTCAGTAAAGCGGCAAATGGTGATATGACAGGGCGTCTTGATACTCAGGGTGATGATGCCATGGCCAAATTGGCTGCGGGATTTCAGCGTATGATTGAACGCTTGAACGATCTGGTTACACAAGTACAGCATTCGGGCATTCAAGTAGCCTCATCATCCACCGCGATAGCAGCAACCGCAAAAGAGCAGGAGGCAACGGTTGCCGAGCAAGCGGCGACAACCAATGAGATCGTCACCACGGCAACCGAAATTTCGGCAACCGCCAAGGAGCTGTTGAGTACCATGGAAGAGGTGGCAATGGTCTCTGAAAATACTGCTGTTTCTGCCGAGAGTGGCCGTGCCGGCCTCTCCCGAATGGAAGACACCATGAGCCAGGTGGTGGATGCAGTACAGACCATCAGTGGTAAGTTTGAGGTGTTGAATGAAAAGGCTTCAAATATCAATACCGTGGTGACAACCATCACCAAGGTAGCCGATCAGACCAACCTGCTCTCATTGAATGCGGCAATTGAAGCTGAAAAGGCCGGTGAATATGGTTACGGCTTCTCTGTGGTGGCTAAGGAGATACGCCGATTGGCAGATCAAACGGCGGTGGCAACCCTGGATATCGAGCTGATGATCAAAGAGATGCAAAGTGCTGTTTCTGCCGGTGTAATGAGTATGGATAAATTTTCAGAGCAGGTGCGTATGAGTGTTGCTGATGTGGGTGAAATGAGTACTCAGCTGACACAGATTATTGGTCAGGTTCAAGCACTTTCACCCCGTTTTGAGACCGTGCACCAGGGAATGCAGTTTCAAGCCGAAGGGGCAGATCAAATTAATCAATCAATGATCCAACTGAATGAGGCGGCGCAACAGACTGTTGAGTCACTGCGTGAATCTAACAGTGAAATTGAAAAACTCAACGATGCCGCAAGACGCCTGCAAATGGGTGTAACCAAGTTCAAAGTGTAGGGTAGATAAATGTCACTCTATCTACTATCTGTCCACGAAGGGGATCGTTACCTGATTCCCTCTGAGGATGTGGCCGAAGTCACACCCTATGTTATCCCTCGAAAAATCGCTGCTACGCCTGAATATGTTGTGGGTATGATTGATTATCGGGGTGAAACACTGCCGCTGATCGATATCTGTTTCTTATTAAGCGGGGCACCCTGCAAGGTTGTGTTGTGCAGTCGTGTCTTGATCGGTACGATTAAATCCCCAGAGGGGAAGACGGTGAAGGTTGGATGGCTTTTTGACGGTGTCACAGAAACGGTGCGCATCATGGAAGATCAATTTAAAGTACCACCGCTACATCTGGAACAGGCTCTTTACCTGGGGGATGTGGCAACGGATGAGAAAGGTATCATGCAGCGCATTATTGTCCAGAATATATTGCCAGATGATGCCTACGCTATTCTGTTTTCTCCGCTAGATTGAGCATTGCCAATGAAAATTGAGTCAATTGTCGGGTATCTGCAAAAACAGATGGGTATGAATCCCGATGCCGTTGGTTTTTATACTATGAAAAAAGCGGTTTATACCGCTATGCTTTCCCGTGATCTAGACGACTTGGATGAATACTACCAACTGATTCAAAGTAATGGCGAGGCGTTACAAGGGCTTATTGATGCCGTCGTCATTCCAGAAACCTCTTTTTTTCGTGATAAAAAACCATTTAAGGTGCTCAAAGATAACTTACGCCAGCTCTATCGAATGCTCTGTAGCGATGGGGAGCCACTTAAAGTTTTGAGTGTACCGAGTTCAACGGGGGAAGAGCCATACTCTATTGCCATGACCTGCCTGGAGGCGGGATTGAATTATGGTGAATTTGAGATTCATGCCTGTGATATTTCACAGCGGGTGTTGGATATCGCACAGCGAGGACTCTATAGCGAATACTCTTTTCGAGGCAGCCACACAACCTACCAACAGCGCTATTTCACACCCAAAGGGCATTTCTTTCAAATTAATGATCAGCTGAGAAAATCAGTTAATTTTTTTCAGGGAAATTTAATTAGTGATCAATTTACCAGTCAGGTTGAAAAGAAATTCCATATTGTTTTTTGCCGTAATTTATTGATCTATTTTGACAAACCGACCAAATGTAAAGCGATTAGTGTTGTTGAATCATTACTTCATGATGAAGGTTTGCTGGTGGTTGGTCATGCCGATACCGCTATTTTGCCCAGTTTGGGATATAAACCGTTTTTAGACCAATTTTCATTTACCTATGTCAAAAGCCACAACCAACAGAAGGCCGTTGTAACCACTGCCAACAATGTTTTGATGGAAAAAGGTAAGCAGGTCATGGCGGCACTGGTGGCTGCACGTACTGATATTGCGGCCTCTCCACCGTCACCAGTGAGCAGCGAACATAATGAAGAGACTATGCTCCCCAATAGCTCAATTGCTGATGTTGTTCAGGAGATTGAAGCGCTGTTGTCGAAAAAAGATTTTGCCCAAGCCACAAGCAGCTGCCAGATGCTCATGGAAAAGCCGGGGGACAACAGCACGGCTCACCACTACCTTGGCCGCATTGCTTTTTTACAAGGTGAGATGCCGGTTGCAGAAAAACAGTTCAAAAAAGCAGTTTATTTACAACCAAACGATGAGAAAGCGCTCTGCTTTTTAGCGAAAATATCAAAAAAACAGGGTGATGATGCCGCAGCACTTCGCTATCAGCAGCGCGCGAATAGAATTAAAGCACGAACATTGTCAGCGCAAGAGAGCTTATGAAAAAAGATTTCGACAATTGCTGGAACACAATGGGTATTTGGAGTCGAGAGCATAGCTGCCCGAAGCTTGCCGACGTTATCCACTGTCATAACTGTGATGTTTATCATCAGGCAACCTCGTTTGTTTATGACGCACCCATGTCGGAAGAGTACCGCAATGAGTGTACGCAAATTCTGCGCGAACATAAATCGATTGGAAAAGTAAAAGAAAATTCAGTTTTAACCTTTGAAATTTTTGATGAATGGCTGGCTATTCCCATTTGTTACGTTAAAGAAATTACAGATTTTCGTACCGTACAACGGTTACCCCACAATAAAAATGTATTCATTCAGGGTATTGTCAATATTTCTGGTGAAATTGAAATTAGCTTTTCACTTGAAAAAATTCTTGCACTGCATGAAACAGGGGGGAAACAGCGCAAACTGCGACATGTCATTATTGCCGAGCATGAAAAAAATCGTTACATTTTTCCTGTTAGCCAGCTCGGCGAGGTGTTTCGCTACCATAGCGATGACCTGCAGGGTATTCCAAGCACTTTAAGCGAGCGCACAGGCTCCTTTATGCAAGGCATCATAAAATGGAAACGCCAGAAAGTTGGGGTCATTGATGCTGAGCTATTGTTCTCGATGATTTCGAGGAGCATGTGATGGGGGATGACTTCTCAATGTTAAACCTGTTGCGAACAGAGGTAGAGCAGCAAGGTAGCGCACTTCGAGTCGCACTCGATAAAATAAAAACATCCCCAAATGATGCAGAACTACTCGATGATGCCCACCGTGCAACCTGCGCGCTGAAAGGGGCGGCAAAGTTGGTTAATGTCAAGGCGATTCATACCCTGGCAAGTAGCTTTGAGGCACTGTTTCAAACCCTGATAGGTGATGGTGGCCGGTTATCCGATGAACAGTTGTCACACTTGAATTTGGTTTTGCAACAAATAGAAGCGATTGCAGCACTCGAAGATGAGCCGATGCAGGGCTTTGATATTGAACAGGTATCTTTTACCACGTTATTGTCACAGCTTAACAATATTGAAGTTGAACCAGCGAGTCGTAACGAAGCGACTGCTAAGCCACAAGAGACGCTAACCATTGACTCATCGATGCTTGAGATGTTTCGTGGTGAGGCGGAGTCTCACGGCGCAATAATAGCCGACTGCCTGCTCATACTGGAAGATGACCCCGGCAGTGATACGCTACTTGAAAAACTGATGCGAGCGGCCCACTCAATCAAAGGTGCTGCGCGCTTGGTGGGTGTGGATGTTATTGTCCGTATTGCCCATGTTATGGAAGATGTTTTTGTTGCCGCACAAGATAAAAAACTGACTCTAAATGAAGGTGTTATCGACCTGTTACTCTCTGCCAATGATCAAGTTTTAGCAATTGCCGCACTGCCTGAAGAGTTAATTGCCTCATGGGCTGGTGATAATGAGACAACATTAAAGCAGCTCCTTGTCGCATTAAACGGGGTATTGAATGGTGATGAAAGATCTGCTGATGAGACGCTAACTGTTGTCCCCATGAAGAGTATAAGAAATAGCTCTTCTACAGTTTCACCTGATGATGACAAAACACCAGCAGAGACAGCGGCTAGTGAAAGCCGGGTGTTAAAAGTAACCGCTGACCGTTGGGATAGCATGATGGGCCTGGCAGGTGAAATAAAAGTAGAGTCTAGCTGGTTAGTTCCTTACCTGAGCAACATGATGGTGATGCGAAAAAAACAGCAGGAAATATCATCGTTAATCGAGGGTGTTCGAGAGTTTGTCGTATCTGAAATTGACAACTTGGAACTTACCGAACGGGTTTCACAGGTACACAGTAAAATTGTTGAATTTCGAAATATCATCGTTGATCAAATGAATGATTTAGATCAGCATGAGCGGCGAATTAGCAACCTCACTGAACGCCTGCACCGGCAGGCGCTCTCCACCCGCATGCGTCCATTTTCAGATGGTGTTCACGGTTTTCAGCGTATGATCCGGGATATTGCACGCTCACTGAAAAAGAGAGTAAAGCTGGAATTAAAAGGTGAAACAACACTGGTTGACCGAGATGTACTGGAGAAGATGGAAGCCCCGCTTAATCATATTATTCGTAATGCACTCGACCACGGTATAGAGTTGCCCGCTGAACGACTTAAGAGTGGCAAGTCTGAGCGTGCAACCATCACGCTATCAGCTTGTCACAATGAAGGCATGTTGCTCATCACGGTTGAAGATGACGGCCGTGGGATCGATATTGAGATGCTTCGGGATCGGGTGATCAAAAAAAATCTGGTCGATCAAAATATGGCAGTCAGTTTGAATGCTGAGGAGCTGCTGGCATTTTTATTTCTGCCCAGCTTCTCCACCCGTGATGAAGTAACCGACCTCTCTGGTCGAGGGGTTGGTCTTGATGTGGTGATGGATGCCATTCAAACCATGCGGGGTCGAATAAAGGTTGAGACCAACCTGGGTGTGGGTTCTAAGTTTCTCATGCGTCTACCGTTAACACTGTCCGTTGTTCCTGGGTTACTTGTTTTGGTAGCAAATGATTACTATGCATTTCCGCTCTCCCGAATCGTCTGCACTGCAAAGGTCCATGTTGATGAAATTGATATTGTTGAAGGGCATGAATATGCCACAATCAACGGAAAAAATATCAGCCTACTGGCGGCAAGTAAGGTTTTTGAGTTAGAGGACAACATCGTTGTTCGCGATGAGTATCTCTATGTTATCGTGATTACCAATCACGATAAAACCTATGGCATTGTGGTTGATAAATTTGTGGATCAACGAGAACTTGCCATTCAAGCAGTCGATTCGCGCCTGGATAAGATCCAGGATGTCAGCTCCACGGCGCTGCTGGAAGATGGTTCAACAGTTTTGATTGTTGATGTTGATGATATCGTGCAGACCATTGATCTACTAGTTAAAGGTGGGCGTGTAGGCAGCTTCGCCATGACCAGCCATACCGATGAATACTTGAAAAGAAAAAGAGTACTGGTTGTTGATGACTCCCTCACTGTGCGTGAAGTAGAGAAAAAACTGCTGGAGGAGGCCGGCTTCATAGTCGATATTGCAGTTGACGGTATGGATGGCTGGAATACGATTCGATCAAAAGAGTATCATCTCATCATCAGTGATATTGATATGCCGAGAATGAATGGTATTGAACTGGTAAATATGGTCAAAGGGAATAAACAGTTCAGCCAAATTCCAGTGATTATTGTCTCCTATAAAGACCGGGCGGAAGACCGCTTGCAGGGGATGGATGCGGGTGCAGACTACTACCTGACCAAAGGGAGTTTTCATGACGACTCATTTATTAATGCCGTACACGATTTAATTGGTGAAGCAAGCGAATGAGGATAGCAATAGTCAATGACAAACCAATGGTGGTTGATCTGCTCAACAATATCATTGGCTCTTCACCCCATAGCGTTGCCTGGGTTGCATCTAATGGCGCTGATGCCATTACGCAATGCGTCAATGATCTACCCGACTTGATTCTCATGGAGATGGTCATGCCAGGTATGAGTGGTGTTGATGCGAGTAAATCCATTGCTGCCGCTACGCCGTGCCCTATTTTGGTGGTGACCGCCTCGGTAGCAGAGAACGCATCCATGGTTTTTGATGCCATGGGCGCGGGTGCACTGGATGTGGTGGAGACGCCAGTTATTAATGCCGATGGCGTGATTCAGGGGGAGAAGGAGTTTTTCACCAAACTACGCAGAATAGAAAAATTATTAGGTCTGGCAAATCCACGTACCGCTCGAGCCATTGATATAGAGATGCCCGCTGTTAAAATAAACCTGTTGGCCATTGGTTCGTCCACGGGTGGGCCTAATGCCGTCGCCCAGGTGGTTAAGTCGCTGCCCGTTGATTTTCCAGCGGCAATCGTAGTGATTCAACACGTGGATGAAGCCTTTGCAGGTGGCTTTGCCGAGTGGCTAAACACGCAAACAGCGTTGGGCGTGAAGATTGCGAAAAATGGCGATAAACTGAAACACGGTACGATTTATGTTGCCAGCACTAATAACCACTTGATTTATGGTGGAACTGGTCGACTAAAGTATACAGACCAGCACCAAGAGATTGTATACCGCCCATCAGTCGATGTTTTTTTCAATAGTTTGGATGAGTACTGGAAAGGGAATATGCTCGCTGTTTTGCTCACTGGAATGGGGAAAGACGGTGCAAGTGGGTTGTTGAGGTTACGAAAAAAAGGGGTCTATACTATCGCTCAGGATGAAGAGACATGTGCGGTCTACGGTATGCCCCGCGCTGCAGCAGAGATGGGTGCAGCTGAAACAATTCAACCGCTTGAGAATATCTCGCAGGTTATAAAACAACAGATGAAAAACCTTACATAAGGCTCAGGGTATGACTGATGATTTGGCGATAGGAACCTCACAACACACCATTGTCGTGCTGTTGGTGGATGATCAAAAAATAGTCGCGGAAGCCATTAGTCGAATGATCGAGCAGGAAGATGATATTGAATTCCATTTTTGTGATGACCCGTCACAGGCGGTACAGCTAGCGACGGAGCTTCAACCGACGGTCATTCTTCAAGACCTGGTGATGCCCGATGTTGATGGTTACACCTTACTGCGTTTTTATCGTGCCAATCCGGCCACTAGCTCAATACCGGTGATGGTGTTGTCGAGCAAAGAAGATCCACGGGACAAGAGTCAGGCCTTTACCAACGGTGCAAATGATTACCTGGTAAAGCTGCCAGATCAAATTGAACTTATCGCTAGAATAAGGGCGCAGTCTAAAAGCTATATGGCGCAACAAGAGCGTGATGAAGCGTTTAAAGAGATGCAACGACTGCAAAAAGAGTTAGAAGAGAGCAATCAAAAGCTGGAAGAGAGCAACATGGTATTGCACCGTCTCTCAACGCTCGATGGCTTGACCGGCTTGGCAAATCGACGACACTTTGATGAAATACTCGATCATGAGTGGAAGCGTGCTATTCGTGAAAAGCATGAACTTTCGATTATTCTGCTAGATATCGACTCCTTCAAAAAATACAACGATAACTACGGCCATCAAGGGGGCGACGATTGCCTGCGCACCGTTGCTTCTGCGCTCAACAGAGCGATACACCGCCCGGGGGATTTTATCGCCCGTTACGGTGGTGAAGAGTTTGTGGTTATTTTGCCCAATACCGATTGCAAGGGTGCGGCAATCATTGCTGAAGAGATGCGTCGTCACGTTGAAGAAGAGAAGTTAGTCCATGAGTATTCGGACGCATCGGATTATGTGACGGTGAGCCTAGGGGTTTCAGCTCATATTCCAGCAGCGGATGATAGGCCACAAGATCTCATTGAAAGAGCAGACAAGGCGCTATACAAAGCAAAAGAGACCGGTCGTAATCGTCATGTTATTGATTGTGTCTGTCGGGATTAGGCGATGGCTGACAAACTTTCCCCTTGTCACTGCTTTAGGACAAGATAAAGTTTTGTAACCCCGCCTTAGATTGCGTATCATCATAAGCGACAGATATATCCCTTAAAAACAAAAAAGTATGGTCAATGGATAGAAAAACTTCAGAATCGATATTAAAACAGCAACTCAATGTCAATCCTACGGATGCCGCTGCGGCTGCCGCTCTCGGGAATCACTATTTTGATGAAAAGAATGCCCCGGCTGCCATTGTTTACTACCAAATTTCACTTGCGAACAATCCCAATCAACCCGGCGTGATGACCGATATGGCCACCATGTATTGGAATAATCAGGACGCGGGTCTGGCAGAGCATTTTTTCTCTAAGGTGATTGAGCAACAACCTGATTTCGGTAATGCTTATATTAACCTCGGTTTACTTCACCTTCATGTCAAGAATGATGCAGCGCAGGCAAAGACAATGTGGCAGCGTCTGCTGGATGGTTACCCCGCACATCCCGCCGTGGCCAAGGCAAATGAGTTAATTCAAGGTTTGGATAACTGATAGAGACCTCTGCATAACTTATATTTTCCGCCTCAGCGGCGTTAAAAGTGGTCTGAAAGTACTCATTTACACCTGTAAACTCCGTTTTTTAGACCATTTTTGCCTTGCTGAGACAAAAACTATTTCTTATGTAGAGGTCTCTGATAAAGCATAACAGTATGAATTGATAGGTGATGTATGAATCGAAAAAAGTTTTATTCCGGGGTTTTAGTTAGCTCGGCATTTGTAATGTTGACCGCTTGTGGTGGTTCAGAGGTGAAACCGGCTATAGAAGAGGCTAAGGTTAAAGCCAAAGAGGTGATCACTCCCGAAAAAGTAGAAAAAGTGAAAGAGAAGGTTGTCGAGGCCGTTCAGAAGATCAAGTCTGAGCCTAAGTCAGTTGCAAAGATTGAAGCGGTTAAAAAAGATCTCGACAAGCCAGTGGCAAAGGTTGAGGCAGTCAAGAGCGATGTTGCCCAATCCGTTGAAAAAGCAGAAACCGTTAAAGCTGAGGTTAAACCGGCAGCGGTGAAAAAAGTCAACGCCTCAACGGCCAAACTGGGTGCCCGCAATCCAACCAAAAATCGTGTCGCCTCAGAAAAAGAGCTGAAACAGAAAGTTTCCTATGCACGTATGATGTTTATGTCAAAATCGAGCAAGCGCGTGGCGGCCAGCAATAATGAACAGGCTAAAGCGATGCTAAGCGACTCCAAAAGCAAAATGGAGAAGGCAAAAGTATTGTTAGATGGTGGCGACCTTCAAGCGGCACAATCTGAAATTGATGACTCAATGCGCCTGTTTAATGCCGCAGCGATTATGGTGCCCAGTGCATCGGTAATCGCAGGGCAACGCAAGCGCTACGAAAACTTGCTAAAAGAGTTGAATGCCCACAGAGTAACCCACCAGGAAAATTTTGATCGCATGGTCAAAAAATCGGGTAAAGAGGCGGGTGTTGAGTATGATGCGGAACAGGTTGATACGCTGGTAGACGAAGCCGCCAAGATGGCGGTTGAAAAAGATTACGAAAGTGCTGCCGCCACCGTTGATAGTGCTAACCGCATGGTGAATGCTGCAACATCCGATATGTTGCACGACCAGATTATCACCTATGAGCTAAACCTTGATACACCTGAAGGTGAGTGGGCCTACGAGCTGGATCGCTATCTTGGATATGAAGAGCTGATTCCGGTTGCCATTGAGAATAAAAAGCCTAAAAAGAGTCTGATGTTTCTGATTAACCGTAATGTGAAAAAAGGCAATGAAATGGCAGCAACCGCAAAGGAGACCGCTGCTTCTGGTGACCACCCCCGCGCCATCGCAATGATACTGGATGCCACCAAAGAGATACGTAAAGCACTACGTTTGATGGGTGTTAAACAGTAGACAACTTTTTAAGAAAAGTCTCCAGGCCGGGTATTTACCTGGCCTTTTTTTATCTTCTAAACACCCGCACTTTGTGTCCTAGCAGGCTGTCACTTGGGGAGTCGTAGCGAGAGAAAGCCATTTTGAGTCCATTTATTTGATCATTTGGGGCGAATATTGAGCATATTCAACGAAAAGGATCAAAAAAGTGGGCCAAAATGGATTTTTCGCAGTCGATTCTTCCTAAGTCCGACAGCCTGCTAGCTCTGAATAAGGAAGCTTAACATGTCTTTTTTTGATGTTTTTAATGGTGATGCCGACGGTATTTGTGCATTGCAACAGTGGCGCTTGGCTCACCCGGCAGAAAGCACATTGATCACGGGTGTTAAACGTGACATCAGCCTATTAAAACAGGTGGAGGCAGCGTCTGGTGATCAGGTTGCCGTCTTTGACATTTCACTGGATAAAAACCGTGAAGCGGTGATTGCGTTATTGGCCGCCGGGGTGGATGTTATCTATTTTGATCATCACTTTGCGGGTGATATTCCGGAGCATGAAAACTTTACCGTGAACATCGATACCAGCGCAGAGACTTGTACCAGCCTTTTGGTTAATCACTACCTAAAGGGGGCTTTTACACCTTGGGCTGTTGTAGGTGCTTTTGGTGATAACTTGGTGAGCAATGCCAGTGAGATTGCTCAGGGTATTGGTCTCTCAGTGGAGGAAACAGCACAACTTAAACTGTTGGGTGAGTGCATGAATTATAACGGTTATGGCGCTTCGCTTGACGATCTACACGTGACCCCCAAAGCGCTGAGTGAAGAGGTGCGGGCTTATGAAAATCCACTCGACTTCATTACTGATGAGAAGAGCTGCTATCAGCGTTTATTAGATGGTTACCAAAAAGACCTTACCCAGGCTGCATCGTTACAACCGCTCTCATCTGATGACAGTGTGGCTCTCTATCGCTTACCAAATGAGGCGTGGGCACGCCGTGTTAGTGGTGTGTTTGCCAATCAACTGGCCACGGAAAATCCAGCTCGTGCACACGCCATGTTAACGGATAAAGCCAGTGGCAATTATCTGGTGAGTGTTCGCGCACCGCTGAACCGAAAAGAGGGGGCCGACCAGCTCTGCCTGCAATTTGCAACCGGTGGTGGGCGTAAGGCAGCGGCAGGGATTAATGATCTGCCTGCTGATCAGCTTGAGCACTTTATTCATAAATTCCGCGAGGCTTATGCCTAAGGAACGATCACGAAATAACGTCTACATTCTGACGTGCTCTTTTACCCCCGTTCAAACGAACTCAATCGTTACGTAGGCCAGCTATGCGCCTCTTGAGATCGTTTGAACTAGAGCAAAAAGACAAGTAAGAGCGGTATTTTAATAAATTCTACATCCCTAAGGCAGTGTCTGTTTTGACTTATTGCACTTGCATCGAAGATGTTAGTGCAACAAAATGCCGATCTAATGGACTAATCCTGGTGCCCTCAACAATGAGTCCCCTATGATCAAATTAAAACCCCTTCTACTACTGTTCCTGCTCTCATTTTTATCACTATCGTCCAGTGCCGCCCCTGGCGGTGGCTATGCCTCTCCGGTTGCTGTTGCCGCAGCCCAACTGCGCATGATGGCACCGCAGGTGTGGGTAAATGGTGAGGTGGTGAGCCGTGCAAATTCAGCGATTCCTATGGAGATGAGTGGGCGGATTTTATGGGTTGCTGACATGGGTACCCGTGCTGATGCGGGTGAGCTGTTAGCCCGCATCGATACCACCTTGTTACAGCAGCAGCTTGAAGAACAACAGGCCATCGTGGTGCGGGAAGAGGCGCGGCTCGAATTTTTAGAGCAGGAGGTTCAGCGACTCAACTCTCTGGTGAATCAGCGTAATGTTTCACAAAGCGCGCTTGAGCAGACAATTGCCGATCGAGCAGTTGCCCGTGGTGATCTGGTGGTCGCTAAACTGCGTGTCGAACAGGCTATAGAACGGCTTAAACGGAGTGAAATTAGAGCGCCATACAGTGGTGTGGTCAGCGAACAACTTTTACAGGTTGGCGAGTGGGCTGACAGTGGCAAGCCTATCCTGCGTCTGGTTGATATTGATAATAAGGAGATCAGCGCCTGGGTAACCGCTCAGATGCTCCCTTTTATTCATAAAGGTGATCATCTTACAGTTGATTCTGCTGGCAAAAAATGGCAAGCCCGAGTCAGCTCGATTGTGCCGGTGGCAAGCACGCTGTCACGCCTATATGAACTACGCCTGGTGATAGCAAAGAGTGATGGACGGGTTGGAGAGACCGTGCGAGTCGCGGTGCCTACGGCGCAGCCGCAACAGCAGCTTAGTGTTCCCAGAGATGCGTTGGTACTGCGTCGTGATGGCCGTTTTGTTTACCGGGTTGTCGGGGGTGATAAGGCGGAGCGGGTGGCCGTCACCACCGGTGTGGCGATGGGTGAATTTATTCAAGTGAGTGGCAACCTGGAATCTGGTGATCAGATTATCGTCAATGGTGGTGAACGGCTTCGTCCCGGCCAATCGGTCAAGGTGATCAATCCCACTGGAGCGGCTCAGTGAATTTGATTCGAGCCGCATTAAGTAATCCAGTCGCGACACTGGTTGCAGTGTTACTGGCGCTGCTGTTTGGCCTGTTGAGCTTAAACAGGCTGCCAGTTCAACTGACCCCGGAAGTAGAAGTACCAGAAATCAGCATCACCACCCAGTGGCGTACCGCCTCACCACAAGAGGTGGAAGCCAACCTGATTGAACCGCAAGAAAAAGTGTTGCGAGGCATGCCGGGGATGATCGAAATGCTCTCCAGTGCAGAGCGCGGGCAGGGCACGGTCACTATTAAATTGGCGGTGGGCACGAACCTTGACCGAAGCCTGCTGGAGGTTTTGAACCGGCTCAACCGTGTGCCCAGTTATCCAGAAGATGCCAATGAACCTGTTTTGAACACAGTGGGTGGTAAGAGCCGACCCATCGCCTGGTTTATTATTAAAACCCTACCCGGCAATGATAGACCGATTGCCAGCTATCAAAATTATATTGAAGAGGTGATACAGACCCGCTTTGAGCGAGTGAGCGGCGTGGCACTCTCTGAGGTACGCGGTGGCCGAGAGCAGGAGCTGCGTATCACTTTCGATCCCTATAAAGCGGCCAGCCTTGGGATTCAGTTGCCGGTTGTTGCCAACATGGCCCGGGGCAACGATGATATTACCGCCGGTATTGCCGATGTGGGCAAACGCCGCTATACCATTCGCTTCAGTGGTGCCATGTCTCCGCAAGCGTTAAACGAGATGATTCTTGAGTGGCGTGATGGTGCGCCGATTCGTCTGCGTGATGTGGCGCAGGTTGAACGGCTGGCCAAAGATCGTCAAAGTTTTGTGATAAACAGTGGTGATGATGCCATTGCCGTCAACGCGCACCGCGAGGTGGGGGTTAACGTGCTCAAGGTGATGCAGGAGCTGCAATTGGCGGCGGATGAGCTGCGCAACGGCTCACTACAGAGCGCCCAACTGTCGTTGGAGCAGGTCTACGATGAGACACACTACATCGACCGCTCAATTCAGATGCTGGCCAGTAATCTGTTGATCGGCATCTTGCTGGCAGTGGGAATCCTCTGGTGGTTCCTGCGTCGTTTTCGCGCCACCATGATGGTGGCAGTCGCGATTCCGCTCTGTATGACGGTCTCCTTTTTAGTCATTGATGCCAGTGGCCACACCCTGAATGTTATCTCACTGGCAGGTCTCGCCTTTGCGGTGGGCATGGTGCTGGATGCAGCAATTGTGGTATTGGAAAATATCGTCCGGTTGCGAGAAAAGGGCTTGCCGGTTCATCAGGCCGCCTCTCAGGGGGCAGCTCAGGTGAGTGGCGCCCTGTTTGCTTCCACCATCACCACGGTAGCGATTTTTCTGCCAGTGGTCTTTCTGAAGGATGAGGTCGGTCAGTTGTTTGCCGATCTGGCCTTGACGATTGCTGCTGCGGTATCGGTTTCGCTGCTGGTGGCGCTCACAGTCATTCCGGCGGCGGCTAACCATTGGTTCAAATCACTTGAAATGAGAGACCGACACAGTCACTGGTGGGACAACACCACCGCTCTTATTATGCGTATCACCGATGGCCGCAAACGACGCACTGTGTGGATTGTTCTGCTTATTTCAATTCCGCTGTTACTCAGTGCGTGGCTCAAACCCGATGCCGACTATCTGCCCGAAGGGAATCGAAATCTGGTGTTTGCGTTTATCATGCCGCCGCCGGGCAGTAATATCGACTTCCTTAAAACAGAGATGGGCGATGTGATTGCCGATCGTATGGCACCGTATCTCGCCGGTGAAAAAGAGCCACGGGTGAGTGACTATTTCTTTGTCGCCTATCCCTCCGGCGCTTTCATGGGGGCCCGCACTGCTGACGAGAGTCAGGTCGGGGCACTGGTACCGGTATTGAACCGGGCGATTCAAGGCTTTCCCGATACCATGGCATTTGCCAAGCGGGTTTCGCTGTTTGGTGGTTTTGGTGCCGGTAATACCATCGACTTGAATATTCAGGGACGTGACATCGAAGCCCTGTTGAATGTCGCGGGCACGGGTTATGGTTTGGTGCAGGCGGCGCTGCCCGGTGCGCGTGTTCGCCCCCTGCCGGGGCTGACCCTTGCCGAACCTGAATTACAGCTTGCACCCGATGAAGCACGCCTGGCTGAAGCGGGCTGGGATCGAAAAATCATGGCCCAGGTGTTGATGGCGATGGGTAGTGGCCTCTATGTGGGCGACTATTTTGATGGTGAACAGCGTCTCGATATTATGTTGCGGGCCACCCCGTGGCAAAACCCTGAAGAGCTGATGGCGATACCGGTGATGACCGCAGAGGGTGGTGTTCTACCACTGGGTGAGCTGCTGTCACTGGAGCGCACCGCCGGGCCAAATAAAATCCGCCGCCTGGATCGCCGCCGCACCGTTACCCTGCAAATCACTCCGCCAGATGGCGTTTCACTGGAGCAGGCAGTGAATATACTGAAACAGCAGGTAGAGCCTGAGTTGCGTGCGATGTTGCCGGAAGATGGTGACATTCGTTATGGCGGCAGTGCTGACAAGCTGGATGTCGCCCTGGCGAATATGGCCTCAACCTTTGCGCTAGCGGTGATTATTCTCTATCTCTTGATCTCAGCGCTATTCCGCTCATTCAAAGATAGCCTGCTGGTGCTGATGGCACTGCCGTTGGCCACCGTGGGCGGCATGGCGGCGCTCAACATCATGCCGCTCTTTGGCGTGATGCAACCGATGGACCTATTGACCATGATCGGCTTTATCATTCTGCTGGGCCTGGTGGTCAATAATGCCATCCTGCTGGTTCACCAGACCCGGGTTGCCGAGCGCGAGGGCAGTGCTCGGCGAGCTGCGGTCGAACAAGCCGTTCGCATTCGCCTGCGACCCATTCTCATGAGCACCCTCACCAGTATTTTTGGCATGTTACCGCTACTGCTGATTCCCGGTGCAGGCACCGAACTCTACCGGGGCATGGCCGCCGTGATCGTTGGTGGCATGCTGGTCAGTACCATCTTCACCTTGATCCTGCTACCCAGCCTATTACGTTTAGGGGAAGCGAAGCGAGTTACTGGGGACGCTTCATGTACTTGATTCGCAGCAATTACAGTAATAACTCCATTGCTCTGGTGCAGTGGGCCCACGAGCAAGAGCTGAAAGATGTGGTCGTTTGTTATGTGGATACCGGCTGGGCTGCCGAGGGGTGGCTTGCCTATGTGGCGCAGTGCGAACGTTATGTAACAAGCCTTGGTTTCAAGGTGAAGCACCTCAAATCACGGATGCTTTTTGATGAGTTGATGAACGTAAAACAGGGTTTTCCCAATGCCCGTTTTCAGTGGTGTAGTCTTCACCTTAAAGGTATTTCTCTGTTGCAGTGGCTGGAGGGAGAGGACCCCGAAGAGCAGGCGACGGTTTTGATTGGCAAGCGCCGCGCAGAGCATGGAGAGGTTGCTGAATTTATCGAGTGCTGTGAATTTCACGGTGATCGCAAGGTATGGCATCCACTGGTCGATCATTCAGATGATCAGCGTAATACATTGATTACGCAGGCCGGTTTTGAACTGCTCTCCACACCCAGTTTGGAGTGTTCACCCTGTATCAATAGCCGAATTCCGGAGTTATCGCAGCTTGCGAAGAGTGATGTGGCCAAAGTTGAAGAGCTGGAAGATGACCTCGACGCACCGATGTTTAATCCGGAACAGTGTGGTGGTAACAAGGGCATTGTCGAGGTGATTACTTGGGCAAAGCAGGCCGATGAAAAGGCGCTTAAGCCTGAGTTTGGTTGTAGTTTTTCATTTGGCTGTGGTGTTTAAAAAAACAATATATATCATACTATTGAAGTAATATTATAATGTTAATTATTACTACCAAAAGAGGTGAAGGGTGTAATTGAAAAATAGAGCACCAGCGCAATAATTATCGCAAAGACGATAAACTGCATCGGATCCTCTTTGAACCTGCTCCACAGGTTGGGGGCCCGCCCCTGCTTTTCCAACTCGGCATACTCCCCTTTTACCCGCGTCGACAGTTGTTGCTGATATTCAGCCAGCAGTTGTTTGGCCTGCTCAAGCTGTTCATCATCGCGTAGCCAGATCGCCTCCATCGATACCTGCCAGATATTGGGTGGTGTTTCGTAAAACGCGATATTGTGTTGATCCAGTAACTGACGAACGTCATCCGCTTCGCTATCGGGTACGCCCTTAAGTTTGAATAATAATTTAGCCACGGTGCTCTACTCGCTTTCTGAAGCGAGCATTATAGCGCAACTAATAGAACCTCAAGCACTATTAAGGGATGTAGAATTTATTAAAATACCGCAGAGCCTCTTGCAAAACTCTCAGCGATGAACAATCTGAGTTTGTCATTTTTACTTAGAAATGCGTAAAAACCCCAAAACTCGCCAGATGTTACTTAAGGCGGATCCATTTAGCCCCCTTTCGCTATTGAAATAGAAATTG
>JAFLJP010000043.1 GCA_022712945.1 Gammaproteobacteria bacterium
ATAAAATGTGGGGCAGTGACGCAATGTTACAAGGAAAACTGAATATTGACTCGCCGCTCATCAACAACGGAAAAATTGACCCACCCCAGAACATCGTCATACACGACGATGGCAGCTTTACCCTGAGCAACCAGTAGCCGGCTAGAGTGCGTTTGACGCAGCAAAATTCCCATAGGCCAGCCACCAACTCAAAAACATGCCATAAAAAACCGCAGGCCAGAACAAAAACAGCGCGACAAACAGCCAGCAATTGATACAATCATCACCCCCCAAACAACGGTGTCGAAAAAGGAGACCACCTTGTTTATCAACGACCAAACCATCAACAACATCTACAGCCAGCATTACCGCCTGCTGTTTCAAGGGCAATACCCCCCCAATCCCACCCTAAAAGCCGTCGAATTCTACTGCCTAGACACCACCGAACAGTTCATTCGCCAGCTCCAAGAACCCAGCCACAACTACTGGCGTCGGTTGCTGATCCGGCTAGGTGACGACAGCATGGGCGAGATTGAAAGTGATGAAAGAGGCGTCGCCAGACAACTGCTACGCAAGCACATCAGCCTCTACCACATCCCACACCTCGACGGTCAATTCATCGCCACATTCGCACCCAGCACCTCGGTCGCCCTGCAAATCTACAACGGACAAGAGTACACGCTCGCCCCCGCCAGCCTACTGCTGATGCAACCCCGATCCGAATTCAAAACCTTCGTCGACCAAAAACAGGCACTGCAGTTCCTACGCAGCCTCAACATAAACAGCGAGCAACAGAACGCCCTAGCAGAGAGAATGAACCTGCCGACCGTCAAGCAAAGCGCACAGCCAAACAGCGCCACCAACAGACAACCCGACCCCCAACTCGCCGCCATCGCCACCGCCCTGCTCAAACAAGAATTCATCATCACCATCAACCCAATCAAAAACTGCCCATCTCAGGCAGACCTCAGCCTCGCCAACGCCCCACTGGAAAACATCCCCCACACCCCACCCAGCCTCGGCCCCCACGACGAAGCGGGCTATAACGCCGCCGCAGCCGCCGCCATCAGCAGCACCCTCGACAGCAAAGAGCCACCCCTCTGCCAGCGCAACAGCCTCACCGTCAGTTGCAGCCACGGACGCAGCGTCACCCTCGGCCCCGACACCGCCCACATGCCCCACCTCGACGTCATCGCCACCAGTCCCAAAGGCAAAAAAGGCGACCTCATCACCATCCAATCCGACATCATCGACATCTGCCCCAGCCACATCGCCAGCCACTTCATCATCGGCGTAGAAGAGATCCCCGTCAGCCACACCCAAGCAGGCAAAAAAGCCACCATCCGCGCCTACAGCAAACCCCTGCACATCCACAGCAACCCCATCAAATACGCCTGGCTAGCCAACATCAAACCCAAAACCTACCCCATCTACCCCGGCCCCACCTGCGACGACAGCAAACTGAAAAACTCAGGCAAAGGCATCCAGCTCAACATCTACCCCCAAGTCGCCTGGGACTGGGGCATCACCCTCGGCTACGGAAAAAATGAACAAAAAATCGAAGCCAGTGACAATGGCAACTACCAAAACAGCCTCAGCCAAAAGCGCTTCAGCATCGACGGCCACATCAACCTTACCCACGAAAATGAAACCTTCAAACTCAGCAGCCAATTCAAACAAGCCGTTGACCGCACCAGCCAACAACTCGAATCGATCACCAACCTAGTTGATGGCATCCTCACACGTTTCGACGAAGGCAAAGAACCCAGCGTCACCGTCACCTGGCCCAACCTCAAACTCAACCTCAAAACCGAACTCGCCGAAGGCAAAGACCCCCACCGCATCGTCGCCTTCGACTTTGGCATCAGCGCCGCCCCGTTCTTCGGAATGGAGGTTAAAGTCGATATTTTGCCGGTACTGGCCAAACCGCTGGATGGCGGCATCATCAGCAAATGGTTAATAGAAGAAGCCCAAGCCAGCCTAAAAGAAGGCATTGGCAATGAAAACGGCATCTACTCCCTCAAAGGCGAAGTCAGCATCATCCTGACCGGCAAAGCCGAACTCGGCTGCAACGCCCACTTTAAAGGCGACATCACAAACAACAACAACCGCATCGAAAAAGTCAGCGGCCAACCGGTAGAAGGGAAAATCGAATTCAGCGCCGAAGGAATCATCAACGTCAAAGGCCACCTACTGAAAATCAAAGTGGAACTGGTGGCCGGTATTGGCATAAAATCCGGCATCACCCTGAGTGTCGATATCGACAAAGACGACAAAGGCTACTACTGGCAGCCCCAGGCTAAATTTGATGGGATTAAGGCGTATATTACTAAGTCGGTGAAGACGAAGAAAGATGCTGGGGGAGGGGATGGGGACTCTTCTCGTGGGGTAGGGGTTATACCTGATGTGGCGGTTAAAGAAACCGACGAGTATGTCTGGATCAAAGAGAAGAAACTAGACACCAATAAACACTACTTTATTGAATATTAATCATGACTAAACAATATTTATTTACTATTTTATTAGGATTAATCACCATGCTAAACGCACAGGCCGCAGACTATAAAAAGCCGGAGTTCACATTGGCATTGACCATCACCGGGGTGGGGGTGGATATTCGACTGAATGATATTTCGATTGAATTTGAAAAGCGTAGTGGCCACTCCACCATGACTTATGATGTTAATCCTTCTGTGATTGCGGGTGTTAATGAATTAAAAGTGATCACCTTTCCCTTCATGAATAAAGCCTGGTCTGACGGCCAAACAGAAAAATATCACGAAGAGGCAGAAGTTAAAGCCGCACTCTATGTAAACGAACAAGGTGATAGTGATAACAAAACACTGTTGACTCAGATTCATCTGCGGCTAGATTTGCCACTGGAGAAAATGGCCAGTGAGAGCCTGCCGATTGATGGAGTGGGAGAGGTGATATTGGACGATAAAAGCCGGCCGCTTTCTTTCCCGGTGATTACCTTTGAGAAACAGATTACTGCCACCCGAACGAGTCTGCCAGTACAGAGCAACTACCCGCGCTGGGCGTGGCAGGATGGGGGAATTATCGAAGATACCCCGGAAAATTATGATTCACTGCTGGCCGTGTATCATGAAATTTATGATGCCTATGCAGCCAAAGACCGTGAAAAGTTAATTGCGTTACATGATCATGCCGCAGATGAGTTTGCTGCGGCCTATTACTTGGATGGTGGACGGGTTGCGGGTCATGCGTTTATGGAAACCGGTGAAATGGTGGATCACCCACGAGCCGTATTGGATGATTTTTTTACGGATAAAGATGAATTAAAGCTCGATATCTATGCGGATAAACGAATGGCTAGAATTATTGATGTAGCTTCCTACCATCCAATAATTTTCACTGAGAAAGAAAGAGGCTTGATTCACACCATGAAATTCGGCTTCTACAAAAACCAGCAAGGCGAATGGATTATGATCCGCTAGTTTTTTCATTGAAATAAAAAACCGCAATGGCTAATCGTTGCGGTTTTTTTGTCTCTTGAATAGTGTTTAAAAATTCACCACCTGTGGTAAGCTTGCAGGCTTTGTTTTTCACCTGAAAAATGCAATTCCCTGATGCGTGTGACCAGCATCGGGTGTTGTTGACTAAATTAATAAGGACTCTTGACCTATGCCCCGGTTAAATCTGCTGACACCCTTTCATCATATCCGCCACATACTCTTGCTGACGCTGTTGGCTGTTGGCTGTGAGCTTGTCGGGCTGTTTTCACAGTGATGACGACGATGATCCAGCCCCGGTGCCGGATGCTGATCCGGTAGGGTATTACATCAATACCGGTGATGTTCAGGGCGGGTCAATTGCGGTGAATGATTTGCAAGCGATGGTGTATGAGGGTCGAATTATGATGATGAGTGTAGAGGGAAAGTTACTTTATGATGGCACCATTACCAGCATCCGTGGCAATAGTTTTAGCGCTGATTTTACGATTTATAGAAGGGGTGGCGATATCAATGCAGCACCTCCGGTGACCGCCACGGCCACTGGGATTATTACCACTGGTTCATCAATTACCGGTACTCTGAATGGCAGCAGCATTGGCAGTGGCATATTCACTTTACTTTATGATGTCACGGCAAGTAGTACAGTGGCAGTTCTTCCAAGAATTGAAAATGTAGGGGGTGCTAATACAAGCTGGGAAGGAAAAACTGGCGGCAGTCCTGCGTCACAAGAGTTTATTGTCGATGTTGATGGAGTATTGATGGAGCTTGATTTTTCAGGTGGTGGTGTTTTTGCAGGTTGTGAGCTGGACGGAACCCTTGCGCCTATTAGTGACAGCAGTTTGTACAGTGTCAGTGTAGAGATGACGGGATGTCATAGTAGCCTTAGTGACGGCATCTACACTGGGCTGGCAACTTCCCGTACCGATGCTACAGAGGATGATACTTTGGTATTTTCCGTCTCCAACGGATTGTACGGTATGGCTGGTGATTTTAAGTAGAGGTGGTGCGGCAAAAAGTGTAACCAAAAATAATCTGGTGGTGTGTGGCTTTGGGTGGAGGAAAGGCGAGTGAAAAAATCTCTTACGTGGGCCGTTTATGCTTCATTGTATTTTTTTAGCAGCATTTCTGTTGCAGAAATAAAATGCGATTTAGATGACTGCTGGGTTGTTGCAGAAAAAGAAGAAATCTCTGTCAGCACAGCAATGGGCTTGGAAATCAGGGTCACGCCTTTTCTCTGTTTTACTCTGGATGGTGTTGTAAAAAAAATAACAAAAGTATCCAGTGATCTGGTTGTTGAAATAGATAGTGGAAAAAAAATAGTATTAACCAGTATCTCTTTGAATGAGCTTGGCTTGGGTGGCAGTGGCCTAAATACATACAACTTCTTTAAACTGGCTTTTTTGAAAGATTTCAATTCACTGTTAAGTGAGGGGTTAATGCCCAGCGAGCTGATGGCGGTTAAAAGTTTTAAGATTTCCGCTAATTTGGCCAGTGCAGAGAATTTTGCATATTTCTTAAGAGAAAAAATATTGGTTGTTACATATTATGACCCGCAACCTGAATACTTTGAAGCTTATATATTCAGTGAAAACAGCCCTGAAATCGGGCAGCGTATTAGTGCAGTTGGTTTTTCAAAAGCAGAATTTAAAAAGCTGGTTTCAACAATCAAAGAGCTATAAGGCTTGTGGAGGTGTATATGTCAGAAATCAGTGATGAAGAGAAAGATGATCTTAGAGAAATTTTGCGTAATTTCTATGGTGATCAAGTTGCTGCGTGGAATATAAACCAAAAGTCATTTGAACTATTTGGCGAGCTGATACGTAAAACAAAACAATGTGATCAAGCGATGAAGTTGGTTCCGTTGCCTTACGGGGGAGGAAACCCCGTAAACTGGTCGATTAAACAAGCGCGGAAAATTATTACACGCCATTTTCTTAAGCCAAGTAATAAGCACTACATCATCTGTATGAAATTTTCTGCAATTTCCATGAAAACACAATTCATTTTGGCACAATCGTAACGCTGTTATTCTCCATGCTTTTTGGGGTGAGAATATTCGAAATTTAGCATAAAATTTGTGGCACATATGATTGGAAAAACGGTTGCACCGTAAAAACAGGGTGGGTATATGGTAGCAAAAAAGAGGTATCAGCAAGGCCGATTAAACGGGAAAGTGCGCCCCCTGTTTTATGTGGTGTTGTTGATTGGTGGTACAAATGTGCCGCTAGCGGTTGCTGGCCCCACCGGCGGTGATGTTGTTGGCGGCAGCGGCAGCATCAGCCAATCCGGCATTAACACCACCATCAACCAGACCAGCCAAAACATGGCGATCAACTGGCAAAGCTATAACCTCAATGCCAACGAACGGGTACAGTACATTCAGCCCAACGCCTCCTCCCTCTCGCTCAACAACATTTTGAGCCAAAACGGTTCCAGCATTGCCGGGCGCATTGACGCCAATGGCCAGGTGATTCTGGTCAACCCCAATGGCATCTTCTTTACCGCCACCTCAGTGATCAATGTCGGTGGCATTATCGCCTCTGGGTTGATGATTCAGCCCGATGACTTCATGAACGGCAATTACATTTTCAATGAGGTGCTGGGCAGTGAGGGCACGGTGATTAACCACGGCATGATCAACGCCTCATTGGGTGGCAACGTGGCACTGATCGGGCGGCAGGTGGAAAATGATGGGGTGATTGTGGCCAATTTGGGTTCAGTGACGTTGGCTGCTGGCAAACAGGCGGTACTGACTTTTGACCAAGGTGGTCTGCTGGGGGTGCGGGTCAGTGAAGCGATATTACAGGATGAGCTGGGGGTTGACCCGGCCATACTCAACAGTGGTGATATTCAAGCCGCCGGCGGTCAAGTGCTGCTGACCGCCAGTGTCAGTCAGGCTGTTTTTTCACAGGCAATGAACAATGGTGATCTTGACCACCCCCTGAGTGTAGTGATGCACGACGATGGTAGCTTTACCCTGGGCAGCGGTGCAGATCTGCTTAATAGTGGCACCGTGGATACCTCCACAATCTCAAGTGATCAAACCGCCGGGCGGATTGTGCTGCTGGGTGACAACGTTACTAGCAGTGGTGAACTGTTGGCCAATGCCGAAAGCGGTAACGGCGGTGAGATTGAGCTGCATGCACAAAATACCACCCTGCTTACCGAAAACAGCATGACCTCGGCCCGCTCGGAAAATAATGGTCGGGGTGGCATTGTTAAAGTGCTGGGTGAGCGGGTTGGGTTGTTTGATCAATCCATTGTCGATGTTTCCGGGGCCAATGGCGGCGGGCAGGCACTGGTTGGTGGTGGTTTTCAAGGTCGAAATGTGGGTATCCGCAATGCGCGTTTTACTCAGGTTGCTCGTGATGTTCGTCTGTTTGCCGATGCGCGGGTGACAGGTGATGGCGGTACGATCATCAATTGGGGTGATGAATACACTTGGTTCTATGGCATGGCCTCTGCTCGGGGTGGGCAACAACAAGGGGACGGCGGTCTGGTTGAAATATCCGGTAAAGGTTTAGCCTTTAACGGCACAGTGGATACACGTGCCGTTAATGGCGCAGCAGGCAGACTGTTGTTTGACCCTCTTGATATCGTTATAAATAATGGGCCGGATGCTCAGCCTGATGACGATCATTTACCATCATTTGATGGTGATACAGATGGAGATGCCGTTTTCAATATCAGCGAAAGAGCGCTTGAAGTACTTTCTGCCGTAACAAATATATCCTTACAAGCCAATCGAAACATCACCATTAATGACCTCGCTGATGATGTACTTAACTTACAAACAGATAGAAACCGTTCAGTGACTTTCACCGCTGATGCTAATGGCAGCGGTGTCGGCTCTTTTATCATGGATGGTGCTGATACGATTCGCACGCAGGGGGGGAGTGTCAGCATCTTTGGCGCATCTATCACAACGGGTAACATTGATACTACGGGGGAGGATGGTAGCAGAGGTGGGGATATATCAATACGCACAAATATTGACGGTACTCCTGTTAACGGCAGCATCACTGTCGGCACACTCACCACCTCCGGTGGTGCGGCGACCGCAGATAATAACGGCAATGATGCGGGTGATATTTCGTTGCGTACCGACAGCACCGGTGGCATCAACGACAGCATCACCCTCAATGGCAACCTTATCGCCGATGGCAGTTATGGTGCAAGCACCGGCGGAGATGCCGGCTCAATTACCCTTGAATCGGGGAGTACAGCCGGTGGTGAAGACCGCATCACCCTTGTAGGTGACATCACCATTTCAGCCCAGGGCGGCAACAGTAGCGACACCAACACCAACAATGCAGGTCTGCACAACACCATTGCTATTGATACCCCACTGCTGGAGACCAGCGGAGCGGTCACCATGACTACGGCTCGTTCGAGCGCCTACAACGATGGCGATATCACCCTTGAGTTTGGTGCAAATATTACCGAGGTCAACCTTGGTGGGGATTTGACGGTATCTGCCGGGGTTGCCAGTGATGTCAATTTCACCACAACCATCGACTATGACGGCATCACCACTGGCACGTTAACACTCAACGCCGGTAACGATATCAACCTGGTGGGTGCCATCAGTGATTCCGACACTGCAATCGATGAGCTGAATATTTCACTGAATGCCAATACCGATGGTGGCAGCAACGGTGATGTGATTATCAATGGTATTCCAGATACCCCTGTCACCATCAACACCGGTGGCGGTGCCTTCGGTGTGAGCGGAGTGAACTACAATGGTGAATCCACTGCCAGCAGCAAAAGAACCGTAGAGACCGGTGGCGGCAACGCCACCATCAACATGACAGGCTATGCGCGACTGGGTGAAATGGTTGTTGGTGGTGATCTGTCTGTCACAGCGGGTGCAACCGATGCGGGTGACAGCATTCGCCAGAGTAGCAGTGGCCCATCAGCCGACATACTCACCGTAACCGGTGTTTCTTCGTTTCTCTCCAACGCCCCAGCCGGCAACATCGACCTCAGAAACAACAATGAATTACAAGGTGAAATCAACCTCACCACCACCGGTAGCAACGCCGATGTCGCACTCAACAACAGCACCACCACCACACTAGACAGCGTGACCATCGGTGGTAACCTCACCGTCAATGCCGAGCAAAACCTCACTCTGATCAACAGCAGTGGCTCAAACAATATAGTGATAACGGGCACCGCAGCACTCGATTTCGGACAAGACGATAACGGCGGAATATTCACCGCACACAGCGGAGTGGCATATACCGCAAGCACATCCACTGTTACCGGCGGCAGCGGCAATGACACCTTTGAACTGTCCGCAACCATCAGCGGCACTCTCGACGGCGATAATGGTGACGACACCTTCAACATCAACACCAGCGGCCTCACACTTTCAGACCTTCGTGGTGGTGACGACACCGACACCGTACGCGGCCCAGACAGCAGCAACAATTGGCAAGTGAACAGCGACGGTGCAGGCCTTCTCAATAGTGATATTGTTTTCGCAGAAATGGAAACCCTCAGCGGTGGCACCGGCACCGAAGCAGACACCTTCACCGTCGACAGTGGTTTTTCTATCGACACCCTCAACGGCCAAGATGGCGATGACACCTTTATCATCAACGGCACCGTAGCCCTCATTAATGGCGGTAACGGCAGCGACACCCTGATTGGCCGCAATGCCGACAACATCTGGAATATCACCCCCGGTGGCAACAACCTCACCACCAGTGACGACACTGTTTATGTCGATGAATTCACCAACATCGACACCCTCACCGGTGGCAACGCCGTAGACACCTTCCACATCAGCAGCGCCTTCAGCGGCGATATTAACGGCGGTGACGGTAACGATCAATTTGATATTGCAGCCGATGCCAGCGGCACCGTTGCTGGTGGTCTAGGAAATGATACCTTCAATATCACCGCTGTGAGCAGTGGTCTGCTACAAGGCGATGAGGGGGTCGATACCTTTAACATCGGTGCCGATGTGACCGGCGGTATCAGCGGTGGCACTGAAAATGACACCTTCAACATCAACAGCTCGATCAGCAGCAACATCGACGGAAATGACGGCAATGACACCTTTAATATTGCCGCCGATGCCCTAGGCAACCTCATTGGCGGACTGGGCGACGACACCTTCAACATCAACACCAGCGGCCTCACGCTTGACCTGCTTGGTGGTGACGACACCGACACCGTACGTGGCCCGGACAGCAGCAACAGCTGGCAGGTGAACACCGATGGGGAAGGCACCCTCAACAGCACCATCGCTTTCGCAGAAATGGAAACCCTCAGCGGTGGCACCGGCACCGAAGCAGACACCTTCACCGTCGACAGCGGTGCCACCATCGACACCCTCAACGGCCAGGATGGCGATGACACCTTCACCATCAACGGCACCGT
>JAFLJP010000012.1 GCA_022712945.1 Gammaproteobacteria bacterium
GGAGAAACATTTGGTTGACCATTTCAAAGTCGATCTAGGCGAGCAATGGAGCAGCATTGAATTCGAAGACCACTTTGATAGTTATGATTCCATAAAAGTTGTGCCTTATGGCAACGGCGGTTACCTCAAAGACGCCAAAACCACCGAACGCCCCGGCATCCTTGTGGGCAAAGCTGAGATGATCGGCCCCCTCATTGATCAGTGGCCACCAAAAAGCCGCAAGGCTTTATTAGGAACTGGAGAGTGATAAGTTCTTTTACTTTGAAGAAGCCTCTTTGCCAAGATTTATTTTTGCTTTTGAATGTTCAATACATAGCTCGACAAGTTCCCCGCAAAGTTTTTTGTGTTTTTGATACTCCTTAAGTTCTGATCGTATGATTTCCACATGCTCTGCACGAACCAACTCGCTTTTGCTTCTCGATTGGTGCGTGTAGCTTAACTGGTAAAATCCTCCAGTTTTATTTTTCGAATCTCTATATTGTTTGCTCAAGCTTCCTGGGCGCATCGATCCCAGTGCCGCTATTGATAATCGTTTCTGGGCTATTTTTTTCTCGATTTTTTTAATTTTTATTCTTGTCATATCTTATTTAATGTGTTAGCACTCGAATGCTAAAATATTACGGGTTATCGTGACATTTTCAATAACTTTTTTTAAAAAAACATCATCATGAAACTCTGGTCTAATTGGTGGAAACTTGTTTCCACACTGCGCTTTGCTTTCTCAAGAGCTCAAACCTTCAACTGGTTTGTTCTTTCTCTTATCGCTTTTTCTGTAAGAACCGACCTCAATGGTGTAACAAGTTTCGTTAGGGCTCTTGGGCTCAAGCCGTGCGGCTATGAACGCCTGCTTCACTTTTTCCACAGCGATGCTGTAAATCTTGATAAGCTCTCTCAACTCTGGCTTGCCACTGTGCTCAAATTCTTTCCGGTTCAGACCCAAAACGGCAAACCCATTGCCATTATCGATGGAGTTAAAATCCCGAAAGAAGGTAAAAAAATGCCCTCCGTTAAATATCTCCATCAGGGTTCAGGCTCAAATTCCAAGCCGGAATTTGTCATGGGGCATTCCTTCCAGTCCTTTGGAATCCTTTGTTGCGTAAAGGGTTATCACTTTTGCGTTCCAGTGTGCGCCATCATTCATGAGGGCCTCGTATTCTCCAATCGCGACAAACAAACGCTTATCGATAAGGCGGGCTCAATGCTTGGTGATATTTTTGGAAAGCATCAAGAATTCCTTCTTTTAGCTGACGCTTATTACGCCAATGGAAAAATGCTCAAGGCACTTGTTGCTCTTGGTTCCATCCTTATAAGTAGAGTTCGAACGAATGCTGTTGCCTATGAAAAAGCAAGTGCTCCAACTCGAAAGCAAAGAGGACGCCCCAAATTATATGGCACAAAAATCAAGCTCTCGGACTTGTTTTTCTCTGCGATTTTCACAGAATGCACCTGCAATATTTACGGTGAAAAGGTGCGAGTTGAATACCTTTGTAAGGATCTGATTTGGAAACCTTTTGGTAAACTCACCCGCTTCGTTCTCGTAAAACACCCCCGAAGAGGTCGCATGATTTTAATGAGCTCCGACTTGTCGATAAGTCCTATTGAGATGATCGAGCTTTATTCATTACGCTTTAAGATCGAAGTGACTTTCAAGCACGCTATTCGGAATGTAGGAGCCTTTAGCTACCATTTTTGGATGGCTGAAATGACTCCGTTGAAACAAAAAAGTGGAAATCAATACTTACACAAGAAAGAGCAACGGTATAGGGATCAGGTCAGGCGAAAAATAAAAGCATACCACTGCTTTGTTCAGACCGGCCTCATTGCCCAAGGGATGCTTCAGTATCTTTCCATGACCCAAACTCAGCTTGTGTGGAATCATTTTGGATCCTGGATTCGCACCATTCGCCCGGGAATCCTTCCCTCCGAGGCTATCGTCTCTAATGCCTTATGGAACACGCTTCCTTATTTTCTCCAAGGTTCAATAACTGGAGGAATTGTCGAGAAATTCATATCTTCAAGAATCGATAGAAAGAGAGCTGAGTCCATGCGGTTTGCTGGATGATGCGTGATCCACAAACTTATCACTCACCAGTTATCATCATTCACCCACCATCTGAAAGGATTGCTCTCTGTAACCTTCCCACGATACTCGTCATCAATCTTTCCGTCGCGGTTGTAGTCAGGCACTACCTCCACAGGCAGGAGAAACTCATACGAATGCCGGTCAAAAAAACCACTCGCACGCGATCTCGCCCCAATGGGCTTTTCAAGCATCAACGCTGGCAGGAGTGGATTCACCGTGAATGAAGGCCCGCTATGGAAGAATACCCTTGCGATACTTTGCTCTTCGGAATGCCGCTTCTTTTTTTAAACCATTCTAAGGTTTGCTCTGCGTTCAAATTAGCAATTTCTGCGCCCACCGCCTCTTTCGCTATTCTGGATTGCTGCACCGCATGAAAACCAGGAATCGCTTCATTTCTTTTTTCCTTATTCTTCATAATCAAACTCCTTTGGTGTTACGATTTCCATTGATCCGTATCCTTCCAACAAATTCACCCCGTTGAAAGCCTTGCGCCGCTGCACATTCACTAAATGGGTGTAGTTCCAACTTACCACATATTCAAGACGATGCACCGTGGCAATGGCAACATGCAAGCCGTCGTCATAATACTT
>JAFLJP010000019.1 GCA_022712945.1 Gammaproteobacteria bacterium
AATCTGGCATCGTTGCTCATAGGTCAGTTGTTTGTAGGATTTCATCGTCACATCTCTTGCCGGAGAAAAAACGACCAGCCTACAGATGGTTGACCGTCTTTTCTATTTATTCAAGTTATGCACTTATTAGTTGAATCCAAGCCATGAAAACCAAAGTTGTTACAGCACACGTTCCTTTGCCATTGGCAGATAAAATCAATGATTTGGCACAGCGCCTTGAGCGATCTAAAGCCTGGATAGTGAAACAGGCGTTGACCGCATGGGTTGAGCAGGAAGAAGAACGACGCCGATTAACGCTAGAAGCAATGACTGAGGTGGATAATGGCGATATTATCAACCACCAATCTGTCCAGGCATGGGCGGAAAGCCTTGACACCGGCACTCCACTTTCAGTACCTCGTTAACCCTAGAATCCTCAGTTGAGCGCTACTATAGTAGCGCTCAACTGATGAATTTAGGTTCAATACTCTTCTGGCCGAAGCGGTCAAACGCCACCTCACCGGAAAAGCTCGGTATTTGGTGCGTAAAACGCACCCTACCAAGCTATCGTAACGTGCAAGCCAAAGACAACTCTGAATCTGCTTGGCTTGGTGGGCCGTGCCCACCCTACCACCTCCGGGCTACGCTTTAGGCAACGTAACCCCTTTCTGCCCTTGGTATTTCCCCCCCCGGTCTCGATACGAAACATCGCAGACTTCATCTGACTCAAAAAACAGCATTTGCGCGACACCTTCATTGGCGTAAATTTTGGCCGGTAGGGGTGTGGTGTTGGAGAACTCCAGGGTCACATGCCCCTCCCACTCTGGTTCCAGCGGGGTGACATTAACAATAATACCGCAGCGGGCGTAAGTTGATTTTCCTAAGCAGACTGTCAACACGCTGCGGGGAATGCGAAAATATTCGACCGTGCTTGCTAGGGCAAATGAGTTAGGCGGAATAATACAGACATCCGACTGCACATCCACAAAGCTGTTTTCGTCAAAATTTTTCGGATCAACAATTGCTGAGTTGATATTGGTGAAAATCTTAAACTCATTGGAGCAGCGCACATCGTAGCCATAGCTTGAGGTGCCGTAGGAGATGATGCGCTCACCGCTTACCTCGCGCACCTGCCCCGCTTCAAATGGCTCGATCATGCCGTCGCTTTCGGCCATGCGACGAATCCACTTATCTGATTTAATGCTCATCAATAATTCCTTATGTTAACTATTCTTTATTACAATATTGGGGAATTTAGCTGAGTAATCTTTACCCATCAATGAGAGCTGTGCCGCCACGCGCCGGGCGATATCCCGGTAGCGTAGGCTCAGTTCGCCTTCTGGGTCTATGGCCACGGTTGGCATGCCTTTGTCGACATTTTCACGAATACGAATATCCAGCGGCATCGAGCCCAACACTTCGGTGCCGTGCTGTTCGGCAATCCGTGCCGCGCCACCTTCGCCAAAAATCGCTTCTTCATGACCGCAGTTACTGCACACATGGGTACTCATATTTTCGATAATGCCCATTACTGGCACCGAGACTTTTTCAAACATGCTGATCCCCTTGCGGGCATCCAGCAGCGCAATATCCTGCGGGGTGGTCACAATCACCGAACCGGTCACCGGCACTTTTTGCGCCATGGTCAGTTGAATATCCCCGGTACCGGGGGGCAGGTCGATAATCAGATAGTCGAGATCGTGCCACGCGGTATCACCCAACAACTGCTGCAACGCAGAGACCACCATCGGCCCCCGCCATACCATGGGTGTTTCTTCATCAATCAGGTAACCGATCGACATCGATTGAATACCGTGGCTCACCAGCGGCTGCATTTTCTCACCCTCGGCATATTGAGGGCGTTGATGACAACCGAGCATGGTCGGCTGGCTGGGGCCGTAGATATCGGCATCCAGAATACCGACCTTGGCACCTTCCAGTTTCAGTGCCAGCGCCAAATTGACCGAGGTGGTCGATTTACCCACCCCGCCTTTACCCGAGGCGATGGCAATGATATTTTTCACTCCCGGCAGCGGGGTGACCCCTTGCTGTACTGAGTGGCTGATAATATTGGTATTTATCACCACCGAGAGGCTCTCAATACCTGTCACTCCTTGCAGAGCCGCCGTCACACCGTCAATCAGTGCCGCGTGGTGCCCTTCACAGGGGAAACCCAGCGTGATATTCAGAGTGACCTTAGCGCCATCAATCTCAATACTTTTGAGAGCATGGGCAGAGGGCAGGTCCTGCTTTAGATAAGGGTCGATATACCCAGCCAGTGCCTGTTTAATTTCTGCTTGCAAACTATCGTTCATAAAGTCCAATCTGTTTCAGCTACGGAATTAGTCAATACCTTTGCACGATTCATTTTTGCCTTGCGGGAACAAAAACTATTTTTCGTGCAAAGATATTTAGTCGCAATATTACCTGAAATCGGTGCAAATTTTGTAGAATTATTGCAAAATTACACGCTTTACGCGGTTCGCCACAAAGCGGCACCCCTCACATCACAAGAAGAACAGCCTGAACCATGAGCGATCAACCAAGAACCATCCTGATTACCAGCGCACTACCCTACGCCAATGGCCCGATCCATCTGGGGCATATGCTGGAGCATATTCAGACCGATATCTGGAGCCGCTTTCAAAAAATGCGCGGCCACAACTGCCTCTTTGTCTGTGCAGATGATGCTCACGGTACCCCGATTATGCTACGGGCTCAGAGTGAGGGGATCACCCCGGAGCAGTTGATTGAGAAGAGCAGCCGTGAGCATCAGGCGGACTTTGCCGACTTTGCCATCGGCTTTGACAACTACCACAGCACCCACTCGGAGGAGAACAGAACCCTCGCGGCGATGATCTACACCCGCCTGCGGGATGCCGGGCATATCAACAGCCGCACCATTAAGCAGGCCTTCGACCCGGAAAAAGAGATGTTTCTGCCCGACCGTTTTATTAAAGGTGAGTGCCCCAAGTGCGGCGCGGCGGATCAATACGGTGACAACTGCGAAGCGTGTGGTGCCACCTACTCGCCCACTGAACTAAAAAATGCGGTCTCGGCCCTCTCAGGAGCAAAACCAGTTGAGAAGGAATCTGAACACTTTTTCTTTAAACTCGGGGACTTTGAGGCGATGCTGAAAGCCTGGTCCACCGAAGGGCATATACAGAAAGAGGTGGCCAACAAGCTCAACGAGTGGTTTGAGGGAGGCTTGCAAGAGTGGGACATCTCCCGCGATGCCCCCTATTTTGGCTTTGAAATTCCCGATGCCCCCGGCAAATATTTCTACGTCTGGCTGGATGCACCAGTGGGCTATATGGCCAGCTTTAAAAACCTCTGTAGCCAGCGGGATGATCTCAACTTTGATGACTACTGGGGAGCAGACAGCAAAACCGAGCTGTACCATTTTATCGGCAAAGATATCGCCTACTTCCACACCCTGTTTTGGCCTGCGATGCTCACGGGGGCCAAGCTGCGTACCCCGACGGCGGTATTCTGCCACGGCTTTTTAACCGTTAACGGTGCCAAGATGTCAAAATCACGCGGCACCTTTATTATGGCGCGCACCTATCTGGAGCACCTCAATCCGGAGTATCTTCGCTACTACCTTGCGGCCAAAATGAGCAACGACCTGAGCGACATGGATCTCAACATGGAGGACTTCATGCTGCGGGTTAACTCGGATCTGGTGGGGAAAGTGGTCAACATCGCCAGCCGCTGCGCCGGTTTCATCAAGAAGCGTTTTAATGGCAAACTGTCAGAAAGCCTCAGTGAGCCAGCGCTCTATGCTGAATTTGTCACCCAGGGTGAAAGCATCGCCCAGCAGTATGAGAAGCGTGAATTTGGCCACGCCATGCGCAACATCATGGCGCTGGCAGATAAGGCAAACCAATACATTGATGAGCGGCAGCCGTGGGTGGTAGCTAAAGAGCAAGGTAAAGATGAAGCGCTGCACGCCATCTGCTCGATGGGCATCCATATGTTCCGCGCCCTTATCTGTTATCTCAAGCCGGTTCTACCGACAACCGCCGAAAAGGCGGAGGCGTTCCTGAACGCCGGTGAGTTGAGCTGGAATGACGTTAAAGAGCCGCTGTTAGGCCATGAGATCAACAAATTTAAACCCCTGATGACCCGGGTGGAGCAGGAAAAAGTAGATGCGATGCTGGCAGCCTCTCAGCAACATCTAGAGCGCATCGCCACACCCGCGACAGTGACGGCCAGCGGCCCGCTGGCTGACGACCCTATTAAGGAGGAGGTCAGCTTTGATGACTTTGCCAAAATTGATCTGCGTATCGCTCGAATTGTAAAGGCAGAGCATGTAAAGAAGGCGGATAAACTATTACAGCTCACCCTCGATATCGGTGGCGAAACCCGCACTGTTTTTGCCGGGATAAAATCAGCCTACGCACCGGAAGATCTGGAGGGCAAGCTAACGGTGATGGTCGCCAACCTCGCCCCCCGAAAAATGCGCTTTGGTCTATCAGAAGGGATGGTGCTGGCGGCAGGACCGGGGGGCGAAGAGCTGTGGATTCTCAACCCGGATGAGGGTGCTCAACCGGGGATGCGGGTGAAGTAGAGAATAGTTTCTTTATCCGCGTCATAAAAAATAGTTATCGACTTTTTTATGGGCTCATATAAAACATTGCTTTGCGGCAAAGAGCCAGCAGTTGCAAAATAATAGCGATGACCCATCACCAATGGTAACTACTCAGCGTGTTTAGATTTTGCCTCAAATCGAGGCATTTTCGCACGGAAAGAGGGAGCATATAGGACATATGTGACTGATTGAGTACGAAAATAACGAAGAGTTGAGGCAAAAGATGAATACGCTGAATAGTTACAACCGATGAACAGTGGAGAGCGGCACAGATGACAGAGTATCTGCTGATATTGATCAGCACTGTTCTGGTTAATAACTTCGTATTGGTGAAGTTTCTTGGCCTCTGCCCCTTCATGGGGGTCTCCCGTAAACTGGAGACCGCCATGGGCATGGCGCTCGCCACCACTTTTGTGCTGACGCTCTCCTCTATCTGTAGTTATTTAGTTAACACCTACCTGCTGATTCCCTTCGGGCTTGAGTTTTTGCGCACCATCGCTTTCATACTGGTGATCGCCGCGCTGGTTCAATTTACCGAGATGGTGGTGCATAAAACCAGCCCGTTGCTCTATCAGGTGCTCGGTATTTTCCTGCCGCTAATCACCACCAACTGTGCGGTACTCGGGGTGGCGCTGCTGATTATTCAGGAGGAGATGACCTTTCTGCAATCGGCGGTCTACGGCTTTGGTGCCTCGGTCGGCTTCTCTTTAGTTCTGGTACTGTTTGCTGCTATTCGTGAGCGTGTGGCAGTTGCCGATGTACCCAAAGTATTTCAAGGCGCTCCCATCGCACTGATCACCGCCGGTTTTATGTCGTTGGCCTTCATGGGCTTCTCCGGTTTGGTGAAGGGATAATTTTGTGCTGAGCGCCATTATTGTACTCACCCTGCTAGCCACTGTTTTTGGGCTGATTCTCGGCTTCGCGGCGATTCGCTTTAAGGTTGAAGGCGACCCGATTGTCGATCAAATCGACAGCCTGCTACCTCAAACCCAGTGTGGCCAATGCACCTACCCCGGCTGCCGCCCCTACGCCCAGGCGATTGCCAATGCTGAGGCCAACATCAACCAGTGCCCACCCGGCGGTGAAACCACCATGCTGGCACTCGCTGATCTATTGGGGGTTGATCCACTGCCACTGGGTGCAGAACATCAAGCAGAGCCTGAAGCAACAGTCGCCTTTATCATTGAAGATACCTGCATCGGCTGCACACTCTGCATACAAGCCTGCCCGGTGGATGCCATTCTGGGTGCCGCCAAACAGATGCACACCGTGATAGAATCCGAATGCACCGGCTGTGAGCTCTGCATTCCCCCCTGCCCGGTCGACTGCATCATCATGCAGCCGGTTAAGCAAGAGACACGCAATTGGAAGTGGCCCTACCCAGTCCAGACCTTGGAGCTGCGCAAATGATTCGTCAACTGTTCCGTTACAAAGGTGGGGTCAAGCTTTCCGATCACAAACAGGAGAGCAGCAGCCAGCCCATTCAGAAGGTCACACTACCCAAGCGGCTGATACTGCCACTACAACAACATATCGGCGCACCGGCCAGCGCGATTGTTAGTGTGGGTGAACGGGTTTTAAAAGGGCAGATGATCGCCAAGAGTGATGGCCACATCAGTGCGCCGGTGCACGCCTCCACGTCAGGAAGAGTGGTAGAGATCACGGATTTTGCCATCCCCCACCCCTCTGGCCTAAAAGCCCCCTGTATCGTTATCGAGAGCGATGGTAATGACGCGTGGTGTGACCACCGCAAACCGGTGGATGATTGCCACCACTACACCCCGGAGCAGATTCGTGAACACATTCGCCATGCCGGTGTGGTGGGGCTTGGTGGCGCCGGGTTCCCCAGTTTCTTAAAACTGACAGTGGGCAGTGAGCGGGTGGTTGAGACCTTGATATTGAATGGTGCGGAGTGCGAGCCGTTTATCAGTTGTGACGACCGCTTAATGCGTGAACGCGCTGAGGAGATCATTAAAGGGTTAATGGTTATGCAGCATGCACTGGTGGCAAAAGCATGTGTCATCGGTGTTGAAGAGAATAAACCCGAGGCTGCTGCCGCACTGCGTAGCGCCATCAGCGCACTGGCCGTTGAGGTTGAAGTGGTAGAGGTGCCCACACTCTACCCCACCGGAGGCGAAAAGCAGTTGATCAAGATATTGACCAACAAGGAGATCCCTCCCAAGACACTGCCAATTGAGAAGCGTGTGGTGGTACACAATGTGGGCACCGCTGCTGCGGTCTACCGCGCCATCTGTCTGGGTGAGCCACTCATCAGCCGGGTAATCACCATTGCTGGCGCGGTCAAAAAGCCGGGCAATTATGAGATCCCTTTTGGGATCAGTGCCGCACAACTGCTGGAACAGGTCGGTATCGAGGAAGAGAGCGTCGAGCGTATTATTCACGGTGGCCCGATGATGGGCTTTGCCCTCAACACCCTCGATGTACCACTGATCAAAACCAGCAACTGCCTGCTGGTGACCGATCCCAACACTGTGCCACTGCGCAACAAGCAGCTCGCTCTCGCCTGTATTCGCTGCGGAAGCTGTGCCGATGTCTGCCCGATCAACCTGCTGCCGCAACAGCTCTACTGGCACAGTCGCGCCAAAGATTTTGACAAGGCACAAGATTACAATTTGTTTGACTGTATTGAGTGTGGCTGCTGCGACTACGTCTGCCCCAGCCAGATTCCACTGGTTCAATATTTTCGTTTTGCCAAAACCTCAATCTGGCAGGCCGAGCAGGATAAAAAACAGGCTGAGCTGGCCAAAGAGCGCCACGAGTTCCGCCAGTTCCGCATTGAGCGGGAGAAGGCGGAGAAAAAAGCCCGCCACAAAGCCAAAGCCGCCAAAGTCGCAGCCAAAAATGTCGGTGCCGATGATAAGAAAAAGGCGATTGAAGAAGCGATGGCACGGGTTAAAGCGAAAAAACAGCAACAGGAGGCCAATGTTAGTGCCTCAAAAACCGAACCGGGGGATAACACCTAAATGCAACTCAATACCCCCAGTTCACCCCATATTCACTCGGGCTATCAACTCAGTCAGTTGATGCAACGTGTGCTGCTGGCACTGCTGCCAGCCATCGTACTCTACGTACTCTTTTTTGGCTGGGGTATTGTGGTCAACATCCTGATTGCGGTGGTCGCCGCACTCGCCTTTGAAGCGTTGGCATTACTACTGCGCAAGCGACCACTGGCCCCCTATCTGGGGGACTACAGCGCGGTCTTAACAGCTGTGTTGCTGGCGCTGGCGCTGCCGCCACTCGCCCCGTGGTGGCTGATTGTGGTGGCCACCTTTTTTGCCATCGTCTTTGCCAAACACCTCTATGGTGGGCTGGGCTACAATCCCTTTAACCCGGCAATGATCGGCTATGTGGTGGTACTGATCTCCTTCCCCCGGGAGGTCACCAGTTGGCTGCCACCCGAAGCGGTTAGTGGTCAGGTAGTCAGTTTTATCGATGCACTGCGCGCAAGCTTCACTGGCATATTGGGCAACGGCATCCCCCCCGACACCCTCTCCATGGCTACCCCACTGGATCACGTCAAGACCCAGTTAACACAAAACCATGCCATCAGCGAAATCATCACCGGTAACGGTATTTTTGGTCAACTGGCGGGATCCGGCTGGGAGTGGATTAATCTGGCGTTTATGGTAGGCGGCATCTGGTTGATCTATAAAAAAGTGATCCATTGGTACATTCCAGTGGCAATGCTGGGCACCCTGGTACTGATCTCTGGACTGTTCTGGCTGATTGATGCCGAGCGCTACGCCAGCCCGCTATTTCACCTACTCAGTGGCGGTGCAATACTGGGTGCGTTTTTTATTGCCACCGACCCGGTCACCGCCAGCACCACCAACCGAGGGCGCATTCTTTACGGCATCGGCATCGGCTTATTGGTCTATATTATCCGTAGCTGGGGCGGCTACCCAGAAGGGGTTGCCTTTGCGGTACTGCTAATGAATATGCTCGCCCCCACCCTCGACTACTACACCCAGCCCCGGGTCTTTGGCAGAGGTCGCTAACCATGTTGATGAGACAAATGTTGATTACCGGTGCCATTCTCGGCGGCTTTGCGGCCATCGGCAGCACGCTGGTGGCGATCACCTTTGGTGCAACGGAAGAGCGCATTGAACAGGCTCACCGTGATGCGCTGCTACGCAGCCTGCATGAGCTGGTCACCCCAGAGCAGAGTGACAATGACCTCTATCACGATGTGATCGAAGTGACCGACCGCGAGCTGCTCGGCAGTCACAAACCAGTGCAAATTTATCGTGCCCGCAAAGCGGGGCAACCGGTGGCAGCGCTACTTACCCCGATTGCCCCCAACGGTTATGGTGGGGCGATTAGATTGCTGGTGGCGATCCACTACAATGGTCATCTGGCCGGTGTTCGGGTGCTGCAACACCACGAAACCCCCGGACTGGGTGATGATATTGAAGCGAGCCGTTCCGACTGGATTCTCAGCTTCAACAACCACTCACTCAGCAGCTTGAGCGCGGGTGAGTGGAAGGTGAAAAAAGATGGCGGTGTATTTGACCAGTTTACCGGTGCCACCATCACCCCTCGCGCCATTGTGCATGCGGTACACCACAGCCTGAACTACTTCCAGCAACACCGTGAGGCGATCTTCAACACCCCATCACTCCCCCCGGAGGCAGAGCACCATGAGTAACACCCGCTACCGTGACATCGCCGAACAGGGGCTGTGGCAAAACAATGTCGCCTTTGTGCAGCTATTAGGGCTCTGCCCGCTGCTGGCGGTGAGTAACAACACTATTAATGGACTGGGGCTGGGGATGGCGACACTGCTGGTGCTGGTCTGCTCCAATGTCACGGTATCGCTGATCCGCCACTGGGTACGCCCGGAGGTACGGGTGCCGGTTTTTGTGATGGTCATCGCCTCATTTGTCACCGCCATCGATTTATTAATGAACGCCTTCATGCACGACCTGCATATGATATTGGGTATTTTCATCCCGCTGATCGTCACCAACTGCGCCATCATCGCCCGGGCGGAGGCATTCGCCTCCAAACACAGCCCCGGCTACGCCTTTTGGGATGGCCTGATGATGGGGCTCGGTTTTATGGCAGTACTGGTTGTACTGGGTGCACTGCGGGAGATATTGGGGCAAGGGACGCTATTTGACCAAGCACACCTGATGTTTGGTAGTGGTGCCGAATGGCTCACCATCACACTGATTGAAGAGTATCAAGGCTTCCTGCTGGCCATTCTGCCACCGGGAGCCTTTATCGGCCTCGGGTTAATGATTGCGACAAAAAACTGGTTGGATCAGAGAGGTGACAAAAAAATCATCCACGGTGCTAATCACCAACAAACCAACACCCCGGTAGCACCATCCTGATCAATGCTAATGGTGGTGCAGAGCGTATCATTTTCCTGTGACTTACCGATTACTGCGGTTGCGGTTGCGGTGAAGCCGGCTGCAGTATTGCCCGTCACAACTCTGTAATAACCATTATCAGTTACATCACTATCCCAGCCAAGCCCCGCTACCCCCCCCCCCGTCACTGACGTTGCATAAGTTGGGTTATTTGCACGATGTTTCTCTTGATCCATCTGTAGTCTAAGCAATGCTGAGGTGGCATCCGTTCGTCTGGATTTCATCACCGAGTCCTGATAGGAGGGATAAGCAAATGAGGCAATGATTCCAATAATCGCGATAGTAATAACCAACTCAATCAGGGTAACACCCTGACAACGATACTGAATGCGATGCATAACAAGACTCCCATCATTAAAACAATCAAAACCAGCTAACTGTCATCATCGACAGATAAGTGACAATACTTAGCGCACCAGCCACATCTTCTACGCTATCATATAACCTAAATGGACAGAAAGGTGAGCTATGGATAGCCATAATGGATTCACACTAGCAGAGCTAATGGTAGCGATTGCTATTATCGCGATTGCTGCCTCGTTAGCCACACCCTCTTTCAGCGGTATGATCGACAAACAGCGGCTTCAAGGAGCTGCGGATCGTTTTTACGCCGACTTGCAATTGACTCGAAGTGAAGCGATTAAACGCCATACGGCGGTGACACTCTCTGCCACTATTTCGGAGAATGATTCGTGGTGTTATGCTCAATCGGACACTGGCCGCTGTAACTGCAACATTGTCGCACACTGTTCGATTGAAAATATTCCCAGCAAAGTGACTAAAAGCAGCAATTTCAAAAATGTTAAACTCACCTCCACATTTACCAACAGTTCAGTGACTTTTTCAGGCACCCGTGGCGGTACCCGGGCGGGCCGCTACGTGCTCACCAACAACGGAGTGAGCTACCACATTGTTGTTGATGCTCTGGGCTTCCCAGATGTCATCCCCCCATAACATCATCCGATAAACCCCCTCACCCTTGTGAAAGATCTGAACATATCCAAGCTAATATTTTGACAAAATAGAAAGGGGTGCTCTATTCTTGGCCCCAGCCAATCAAGGAGGATTACGGTCATGCCTGAATTCATAAAAAACCAACTCGGATTTACCCTCGTCGAATTGATGATCTCCATGCTGCTTGGCCTCATCATTATCGGTGGTGTCATCACTGTATTTACCAATACAGTTGCCACCAATAACTCAACCATGCAAACCACTCGGCTCAATCAGGAGATGCGCAGCATCATGGAAATGATCAGTAGCGACCTACGTCGTGCCGGTTATTTTCGTGATGCTCACTGCACAACCGCAGCACGCAACCTCTCGGCCGTCGCAACAGCGGACAACACAAGCTGTAGCGATGGTGTCAACGCTGAAGGTGCTGGCCAGAACAACCCATTCTCCCCCATCGAAATAGGTAACAACCTTGCAGATGGGGACTGCATTCTCTTCAGTTATGACTACGAAAACAACGCAGGCACTGCCGCAACCCCCGACGGTATTCTACAGATAAGTGAACGTTACGGTTACAAGCACGACATCAATCACAAGGGGATCGGCTTAATCTCTCGCCGCTTTGCCGGTGCAACATGTGATGCGGGTGGCTGGCGGCGGCTGAGTAATCCGGCAATGAGCAACATCACCGACGTCACATTTGACAGTGCGGGCAGCTATACCATAACCACTGCCGATGGCCTGCTCTCCATCCGGAGCATCACCATTACCATCAGTGGCCAATTAACCAATCATCCTAAAATTTCATCCACCTTGCGAAGTACGATCAGCGTCGCCAATGACCGCTATTGCTCTGGGGCTGCCTGCCTGGTGGGCATATAAGGGCACCTCTAATAATTAGAGATTTTATTTTGTGAGTAGGCGGAAATGACTGAAAAAGCGGAATTTATAGGTATAAATGAGCATTTTGAAGCCATTTCCAACACCCTCACAGAGGAAAAGATCAATTATTAGAGGTGCCCATAAAA
>JAFLJP010000081.1 GCA_022712945.1 Gammaproteobacteria bacterium
GTTTTAGAGTCAGCGATTACGCTAAAGCCTATTGTCGGATTTCAAGTTACCTGCAAACGATGGCAAACAAAGGCTTTAATCCACTCATTGCTATTCAAATGGCATTGGCTGGTAATGTTGATGGGGGTGAGTAGTTACATATTAAGAGGAAAAGGGATGCACTGGGAATACAGTCAATCTACAGGTAGTTTGAAATTTAATGGGTCAAAAGTGGCCAGCGGATACGCTGGCCACGGAAATGGAAAAAATAAACCAAGCATGGAGCATATGAGGAATATTGGGCCAATACCCAAGGGTGAATATGAAATTCAAGCTCCAAGGACTAGCGCGAGAACTGGACCACATGTTTTACCTTTGATTCCTGTTGGGCATAATGCACTTGGGAGGACGGATTTTCAAATACATGGTGATTCAAGGTCAAATCCAGGCTCTGCATCCAATGGCTGTATCATTATGGGACGGCCTATAAGAGAAAAAATATGGCGGAGTGGTGTTAGAAAACTAATTGTAGTTCAGTAAGAGAGCTTTCGACATGAAACAAATCACGTATATTTTTATTTTCCTGTTTGTTAGTGGGTGCTCTTTTGCGAGTAATAGTTCTGAGCAAATAATCAGAAAGTTAGAGTCAGAAGGAAAACCTTACTTAAGCCACCTTGTTGCTACAAAACAGTATGAATCTTTGCTTGACAAAATAGAAAATGGAGATGAAATTTTAATTCGTGGCTCATCTCTATTAACTCAATGGGTGGATGCTTCTACTTCACTATCTTTGAGGTACTCATTGTCAAGAGCAATAGCAAGGAAGCCTGATGCCGTTATGAGCCTTATTCCCGAGTTTTTTTCAATATCTGATCTGTGTACGATTCCTTACATTGAGGAAACTGTAGCGGTGGAATTTAAGCACGTTAATGACTCCTTATCCGCTCTAGAGCGCACAACTGAATCAACCGACGTTCATCTTGAGTGCATAAATACCTATAAAACAATCAAAGAAGACATAACAAAAAGCTTAAGCGGACGCTAAAAAGCGCGCCGCTTAGCTTGGCGTTATGCGCTAAAGGAGTGTAATGAATAGACCTAAGTCTATAATTTTGTTGTTTGTGTGGTACCTGTGGGCTACAGGCCAGGATTTAGATAACCTTGTTCGGTATTCTATTAAATCTGGATACTACGCTTATTCAAATAGTGGTATGGAATACATGTATTTTATATTCGCATTCGCCATATTTCTTATAAATACTTCTACAGTCTATTATTTATTCCGCCCCCATTTTTATGGGATATACACTGCAATATCTGCTCTGGTAGTGGGTGCCATTGTAAATGTGCTTACGCTATCTCTTATATTAAAAGATATTGATGGAGCAAGGGAGGCGTACGCAATAGGTAGAGAAATAAGAGGACTGCCTGTGAGAGAGGAAGCGCTAAATATGATTTTCTCTATTAATGGACTATATACGAGTGTTGCAGTGTCGTTAGCAATATACTTTTTTGTTTCATATATAGTTTTTAGAAATAAAAATTATTTTTACGCTAGGGGCGCATAACCAATCGTTCCACCCGATTCGTCACCGCTGTGCGGCTCCTCTCGGGTGAACTCAACCGTTATGCCTCAAAATCAATCTCAGCCTTGAACTTACCGTTGATAATAGTAGTATGAATCAATGAATAATAATCTCGATCATTTACCCGCCTCTAGGCAAGATAATTTGGCTCATATTGTCACGATTCTTCGTGATGAATTTGAACAAGTGACGGGCTTTGCTACGGGTAAACGGAAACATGGCAGAATAGTAAAAATCATCCTCTTTGGTAGCCACGCAACCGGTAAATGGGTTAATGACCCTGCACATGGCTATATTAGTGATTACGATATTTTGGTAATTGTTAACAGCAGAGAGATGGTTGAAGAATATAAGATTTGGCATATCGCAGAAGACCGTATTGCTTTGCGAGTGCGTCAGCCTTTAAATATACTGGTTCACACGCTGGAAGAAGTAAATGATGCTTTGATTAATGGGCAATACTTTTTCACAGATATCAAACGAGAAGGTATTATTCTGTATGAAACGGGTAATCGTGAACTAGCCAAAGCGGGAAATTTAACGCCTGAAGAATATAAAGTCATTGCAGAGAAATATTATGCTCAGTGGTTTGAAAGTGCGGGTGAATTTTTAATTGACTACAATTCATGCCTGAAAAGGGGGAGCTTCTCCAAAGCCGCATTTGAATTGCATCAGGCAACAGAGCGTTACTATTCGTGCTTACTGTTGGTTTTAACCAACTACAAGCCCTACACTCATAATTTAACACCACTTAACTCACTGGCAATTTCACAAGATGAACGTATTGCTGAAGTATTCCCTCAAGAGAATAAAATTCAGCGCCGCCGTTTTCAGTTATTAAAAAACGCATACATTGATGCACGTTATTCAGAGCATTATAAAATCACCCAAGAAGAGCTAGAGTGGCTGGCTGAACGGGTTAAGTGTTTACAGAAGCTAACAGAGCAATTATGCCAAGCCAAAATAGCTGGTTTTGATCATGAAGAAAAGGCATAACCAGCTGGGTCAAGCGGATCGGCCTACAGCAGTGCTTGGGAAATGAGGATTGAAATTAAAGGATATAGTGCTTGGTTAGCTCATAGCTGGCCGTCAGCTTACCCAGAACGTTATGTTCAAAGAGTAAACGGAAAGTTATGAGAAGTAATAATAGCTATTTGGATAATTTGATCTATCTATTTATATTGATAGTTCTATGCTGTGCGGGTATCGCTATATTTTATTATAGAAGTATATTTTCAGGTGATTTATCAAAAGATGCTCAGTCTTGGGGTGCTTTTGGTTCGTATATAGGTGGAGTGATAGGGCCGGTAGTATCCTTTATAACTCTCATTGCGATAGTAAGAACAATACAGATACAACGATTGCTACTTAAGACGCAACAAGAAGAGTTTTCGAATGTATTAACCGTTCAAAATAGTCAGCTAGAATTAGCCAAAACTGTTTCAGAGCAAGAACAAATAGCTAGTTACAAAAGTACCATATTGAATATGGTATCCCAGCAAATAACCTACTATGAGAATATTTCTAACCAATCAGAAAAGGCAGCAGAAATTCTGAATCATATAGGAAAAACAGTTAAACCTAGTGATGCTCTCTCAACGTTAAAAGAAGCGGGAGATAAAAAGGACGTTGCTCTTAAAAGAATGTATGGGTTGAATAATTTTGCCTTTGATTTCTCAATTACGCAGCATAAGTCAATGAGGGAAGTTCAAGAATATTTAGCAATTAATTTGTTGAAGGCATTTAAGGAATGAACATAATCGGGTAGCCAGAAATAGGGGTCAAATGCAATATTGACTCTTCTCTCATCACAAGAGAACACAAGAACAAAGGTAAACGATCCACAAACCCCATCTAGATTTTCACTAACGATTCAATCTCAACATTCCATGGCAGTAAGCCTTCGAATGCTTCCACCGTTGCACAACCCGGTAAACGTGTAAATAAAGTGCGTAGATAAGCGTATGGTTCTAAATCATTGGCTTTGGCGGTTTCAATCAAACTGTACAGCATCGCACTGGCTTTAGCGCCGGCCTGACTTTGACTGAACATCCAATTTTTGCGACCAATGGCAAA
>JAFLJP010000151.1 GCA_022712945.1 Gammaproteobacteria bacterium
GTCGACACCTCAACAACCTCACACGATCACACCGCCGGGAAAATTGTGCTACTGGGTGACAACATCACCAGCAGCGGCGCACTGCTGGCCAATGCAGAAAATGGCAACGGCGGCGACATAGAGCTGCACGCGCAAAACACCACCCTGTTAACCGAAAACAGCCTCACCTCGGCACGCTCAGAAAGCAACGGGCAAGGCGGCATCATTAAAGTGCTGGGTGATAGAACAGGGTTGTTTGGTCAATCCACGGTCGATGTTTCCGGTGCCAATGGCGGTGGACAAGTGCTGGTGGGCGGTGATTACCGGGGAGAAAATTCTGGCATCAGAAACTCCCGTGTGACCTACGTGGGTCGTGATAGCCAACTTTATGCCGACGCACTGGTCGCCGGTGATGGTGGAAGCATCATTCACTGGGCTGATGATTCCACTTTTTTTTATGGTTCCGCTTCGGCGAAAGGTGGGGTGGAATCGGGTGATGGTGGTCTGGTCGAAGTCTCAGGAAAAATCTATCTGGACTACGACGGCAATGTGAATACCACCGCGTTGAATGGTGAAACGGGACTGTTGTTATTAGACCCCACCGACATCACCATACTCGACGGCATCGGTGATACGAACCCCGATGGTGATACTGCGAATGACGGGTTTGATGGCTGCCCCTCAGTGGTTCCCGCGTGTTCTTCCAATGGCGTTTACGGGCAAGTGTTAATGGCTCATGTCGGCCCCACTGAAATTTATGAATCTGAACTGGAAGGGATTTCTGCGACCACCAATATCAGACTGGAAGCGACCAACAATATTACCATCAATAACCTTGCAGGCAATTCACTCGATTTGCAAACCGACAGTGACCATTCCGTTACTTTCGTGGCTGATGCGGATGGTATTGATGGGGGGGATTTCCAGATGAATACGGGAGATAGCATCACAACACAAGGTGGCGCGGTCTCAATCAGCGGGGCCAATATCAGCGTTGGCGATATTGACACCACTGGCCAGCAGGACAATGCGGGAGGTGATATCACCCTGACGGCAACGGGTACGATCAATGCTCAGGATTTAACGACAACCGGTGGGCGTGGTAATAACAGCATAGGCAGTGCAGCAGGAAGTATAACGGTCTCAACCGGTGGTGAAGCCACGATTGAGGGTGATATATCTGCAATAGGGGGGCAGGGAGAGCGAGATGGTGATGCCAGTTCCGGCGGCGGTGCGGGCGGTACAGTCTCGGTGACATCAACCACAAACAGCGTGTCTGTTCAGGGGGTAATTTCGAATGGTGGTGAAGCGCACGGTACTGTTTCCTCTGCCCCTGGCGGCACCGCCGGCACAATCACCCTGAGCGGAAATGACATTGCTTTAAACCAGGATATCAGCGCAGTGGGTGGTGCCCCTGTACAAGAGGGTGATCAAGGTGACGGTAATACCATCACTTTCAATGGCCCGGTCACCCTGACAAACGGTGTAACCATCGATGCTCAAGGCACGGTGCGCGGTGCTATTGATTTTACCGGCACACTGGATGGAACAGAAAACCTCACATTACACGGTGGTGATATCGATTTTTCTGATCTGATTGGCAGTAACACCCGCCTAGGTGACCTGCTCATCACCGCCACCGGCGCGATAAATGCCGGCAGCCACACCATGAGCGTCAATTCACTGAATGTCACCCAATCAAGCGGCTTCACCGCAGGTGGTATCACTACCCGCAACGCCGACAACAGCGACACTGATAGCGGACAGATTCGCATTATTGCGAATACCAGCGGTACCGAAAACATCATCACCGTCAGCAACATCAATACCAGTGCCGGAACAAGAGCGAACGAAGGCACCGGGAATAATGGAGGAAATGTCAGCCTCACCGGTCGAGCGATCACAGTGGCTTCAATCAACAGCTCAGGCAGTACCGCCCTGGGTATAGATAACGACGGCGGAGCAGCCGGCACCCTCCAAATCAATGCAAACGAAGGCAGCGGTGCAGAAACCAGCCCCTCCATCACCCTGAATGGCGACATCAACGCCCGCGGCGGCGCAGGCACCGGCACCGGCAGTGCCGGCAGCACACAAACCGCCGAATTAACCCTGACCAGCGCCACCACCGCCAGCGTCACCATTAACCACACCACCGACTTCACCAGCGCCATCACCTTAACCGGCAGTGATGGCAGCGACACCCTCAACGCCGCCGATCGGGAGAACAACTGGTCACTGGCCAGCACGGATAACACCCTGAACAGCAACCTCACCTTCTCCGGTATCGAAATTGTTATTGGTAACAACGGCATTGATAACTTCCTGATGAGGGAAGGGGGGTTCATCAACCAGATGAATGGTGGCGCAGGCCCCGGCATCAACACCCTTATTGGCCGCAATGCCGACAACATCTGGAACCTCACCAATGGTGGCAACACCCTCACCACCCGCGACGACACCGCTTACGTCACTGACTTCAGCAACATCGACACCCTCACCGGTGGCAACGGTAATGACACCCTGAACGGTTTTGATTCAGCTAACGTCTGGGCGATTACCGAAGCCAACGGCGGCACCCTGCTTAATAACGGACAAATCAGCACCTTCTCAGAGATGGAAACCCTCAATGGTGCACCGCACAGCGACGACACCTTGATGGCTGATACCCCTAGCTTGGTGAATCTGACTGGCTTTATCAACGCCACCCCCACCCCCGTATCCATTGTCAATATCAACACCCTTGTTGCGTTAAACCCGATGATTAATTCCAACAACATCGTTAATAAAATGTGGGGCAGTGACGCAATGTTACAAGGAAAACTGAATATTGACTCGCCGCTCATCAACAACGGAAAAATTGACCCACCCCAGAACATCGTC
>JAFLJP010000150.1 GCA_022712945.1 Gammaproteobacteria bacterium
TTCTTTATCGGTAGATTGCTATATTTTCCCGTCGAAAAATCATCCAAAACACGAATAGAGACCCCTTTCCCCAGCAAATCATCGATAAGGTTTGAACCGATAAATCCCGCACCACCTGTCACCAAAACCTGCATTCTAATCCCTTTAATATTTTAAAAAACAACTGTGTTATCTGTTATTTTTATACAATTTTATATCGTTTAAGCGCTTCGCCATAGCCATTCTGACCATCCATCGGCAGAAACCCCGCAATCATAACAGAATTATATTTAGAGATCTTTGCATGAAATAGTGACGCGGGAGAGATAGAGAAAAACTTGTACCATTTCCCCACTTAGGGACGTGGAAGAAGTTAACGTACCGTTATTACGCCGAATTGTTGTTCACCCTATCTAGGCCGATATTGGGCGCATAGTGAGCTACGCAACGAATGCCGGCCTAGGAGCCTGTCCGAGAATAGATAGGGTGGGCAAAAAGACAAGTAAGCGCGGTATTTTAATAAATTCTACATCCCTTAGTGGCCCTGGTAGAGCATCGCCACTTGATCGGCATAGTGCTCAACAATGCGTTTGCGCTTGAGTTTAAGTGTCGGCGTAATCAATCCCTGCTCGATGCTCCAGGGTTCAAGGTCACAGTGGGTACGGCGAATCTGTGCATAACCGGGAAAATCCTCTATCTGTTTTGAGACTCGCTGCAGTATCAGCGCCTCCAACCCTTCATCATCCAGCGCAATGTCTAGCTTCTCAAACTGCTCCGGATTCAACACTGCAACCAGGCTGAGATAGGGCCGCCCCTCACCAATCACCATGCACTGCTCAAACAGTGGATCCATCGTAATTGCCATCTCCATATCAGCAGGGGGAACTTTTTCGCCATTGGAGAGCACAATAATCTCTTTCAAGCGCCCGGTAATGGTCACTATACCCTCATCAATACGGGCCTTATCACCGGTATGCAGCCACCCCTGATCATCAATGATGTCACGGGTCGCCTGTGGATTATTCCAATAACCCAGCATGATGCAGTCACCGCGTGTCAACAGCTCATCCTTCTCGCCAATCATCACCTCCACTCCATCCAGAGGCTCACCTACACTGGTGGGAATATTGTTATTGTCACGACAGACACTAATCACCGGACTGGTCTCTGTTAGCCCATAGCCTTGCCGTAAATTGAGCCCGAGGCCGATAAAGGTTTTCGCCACATCCGGCGAGAGTGGCGCACCACCACAAATGGCCACCTTAATTCGCCCACCCAGCTTCGCCATAATTTTACCGGCAACCAACTTGTTCAACAGTGGCCACGCCAAAAAACTCATCTGCCAACCGCCTCGCCCCTGGGCAAACAGAAAGCGCTGCCAGCCCACATGAACTGCGGCCGCAAAGAGCTTACCGGCAACGGGAGATTTCTCAGCCAACTGTGCACTGATTTTGGCATACACCCGTTCATAGATACGCGGCACCGAAACCAGCACGGTGGGTTGAATCGTCAGCAGATCTTCAGCCAGTAGCAAAACAGAACGGGCGTAGGCCACTTCCGCACCCACAATCATCGGAATATAGTAGCCTGCCATGCGCTCAAACATATGCGAAAGCGGCAAAAATGAGAGAAACAGGTCATTGTGATCAAGATCCGCCGTTGTGGCACCACTGAATGAGTTAACCAGCAGGTTTTTATGGCTCAACATCACCCCCTTGGGCCGCCCGGTGGTACCTGAAGTGTAAACGATGGAACACATCTCATCAGGCCCTGCTCCTTCAGCAATCAGACCATCCGCATCATCCGGCAGCCACTCATCCAGTGAGACCAAACGGGAGGGTAGCGGTGGCGACCCTTTTCGACACGGCGTCACTGTCACAATACGTGATAGGCCATCCAACTGGGCATGAATCGGCTGGAGTTGTTGCCAGTGCTCTTCACCACCACACACCAGCAGTTTAATGCCGGCATCCTGTAGGATAAATGCGACGTTGTCAGGACGATCATTAGTATAAAAAGGGACGATCACCAGCCCCAATCCCATCGCCGCCTGTTCACAACAGACCCAGGCACGGCTGTTATTCAGCATCACCGCTACCCGATCCCCGCGACGCAGAGATTCATTTACAAAGGCGACCTGCCAGCGTGCAACCTCATGGCCTATTTCAGCCCAGCTGCTACTCACCCACTGATCGGTCTCCTGATCATACTCCCGATAGGCTGCAAGCTCAGGGGTTCGTGCCACCCGCTCGCGAAAAAGTGCATCAAGGGTGGTGACTTCATTCGATTTGATGGTGTTATGGCTCATGACAACGACTCCTTTAGGGAACACTGAATAAGTCTGGTTAGATTTAGGCTAAGCGGAAATTGCTCTCATCTGTTTCGAAATGCGCGGTAATAGTCGCTCTATTGATGAAATTTTCGAGGCAGATGAGGGCGATTTCAGCCAGTATAAAATAATCATGACTTATTAAGGGGTTCCTTTACCAGCTGGCATCTGGCGCAAAACGCTCACCATGTGCCTGCTGTAAGTGATCCAGGCGTGATTTAAGCTGCTCATGCCCCTGTTTTGCAGTGTAGTTCATCGGCCCGCCCCGAAATGGCGCAAAACCGGTACCAAAGATAATCCCGGCATCTAGCAGGTCACTATCCTCAACCACCCCTTCACGTAGGCAGGCCATCGCCTCATTCACAAAGCGCAAAATCATACGATCGGTTAAATCATCCGGCGGCGGGGTGCCGGTATCATTCGGTTTCACCGGTTTACCCTTTTTGTATTGATAGAACCCCTCACCACTTTTACGCCCCAACTGCCCGGCAGCAACCATGGTACGTAGTTTTTCCGGCACTTCACCACCCAGTTCCTGGGAGAGGATTTCCGCCACATGCAGGCAGATATCAAGCCCAACGGTGTCCGCCAGCTCAATCGGACCCATCGGCATACCAAACTTGGTTGCTGCCTGATCAATCAACACCGCAGGCACCCCTTCCGACACCAAAACTACCGCCTCGATCAGGTAGGGCATCAGTATTCGATTCACCAGGAAGCCCGGTGAGCTTTTCACGGGTAAAGGCAGTCGGCCTATCTGTTTGGTGAAGGCGCATCCGGCATCAATCAATGCCTCATTTGATTGTGCTCCACGTACAATCTCTACCAATTGCATTTGTGCGACCGGGTTGAAAAAATGCAGGCCGATCAAGCGGGAAGGGTCATCCAACACCTCACTGATGGTCTCCAGCGGAATGCTGGAGGTGTTGGTTGCCAACAGTGCATCCGGCCTGGCCTTCGATTCCACCTCTTTGAAAAGCTGCTGTTTGGCTTCAACATTCTCAAAAATCGCTTCAATAATCACATCCGCTCCGGCAATGCCCCGCCCCTCAATATCGGGAATCAGACGATCCATCGCGTCACGCACCTTAAGTGGATGTTTTAATTTCTTCTTAAACAAGCCATGCGCTCGTCCCATCGCCCGCGCAATCACCTCGTGACTGCGATCCTGCAGCGTCACCTCCAGCCCCTGCATCGCACACCAGGCGGCAATATCACCACCCATAACACCGCCACCAATCACATGCACCCGCTCGGCTTTAAAGTCACTTTTACTGCCCAGCCCTTTCATGCGCTCCTGTAAAAAAAAGAGCCGAATCAGGTTCTGTGCGGTATCCCCCATCACCAGACGGGCAACAGAGGTCGCCTCCTCCTTCATCATCACTTTGGGATCAGAGCCATACTTCTCCCACAAATCAATCACCGCATAAGGGGCGGGGTAGTGTTCCTGGCGTGCTTTTTTTGCCAGTTTTCTGCGCATCATGCCAGCCAGCAACGGACGCAGTAGTCCATTATTACTCCACGCCCGCCAGCCGGTCGCTTTTTTACGTGGTGGTTTTTGTTTCAATAACTGACTTGCCGCTGTCAATTTATGCCGCTCTGGCACCGCATGGTCAACCACCCCCACCTTGGCAGCCGCTTTGGCACTCAACGCACGTCCACTTAACATCAAATCCATCGCCGCTGGCGCACCGATTAGTGGTGGAAGACGTACCGTACCGCCAAACCCCGGATGAATACCTAGCTTAACTTCTGGCAAACCCAGCTTGGTTTTCGGATCATCAACCGCAATGCGATAATCACAAGCCAGCACCAATTCCATACCACCGCCAAGACAGAAACCCTGGATCAACGCCACGGTTGGGCAGTGCAGCGCCTCCAGACGGTCAAATACCGCTTGCGCTCGTCGCACCAAGGCAAAGCCGTCATCTTGATCTTGCAGTGTGGTGAACTCATTAACGTCTGCACCGGCGATAAAGCCACTCGATTTGCCCGAGGTGATCACCACACCAACAGGTTTATCACCTTCAATTTCTTCCAGCAGCGCATCCAGCTCCTCAATAACCGTTCGACTGAGTACATTTGCCTTGGATTCGGCCTTGTCGATGTAGAGCCAGATAATTCCATCACTCTCCTGCTCTTTGCGCCAATGTTGATAGACCTTTTGCTCGCTCATGACCGCACCCCCTCCCTCTCAATCAACATTGCACCACCTTGACCGCCACCAATGCAGAGACTGGCGATACCCCGATTGGCATCGTTTCGTTTCAGCACCTGCAGCAGGTGCAATACAATACGCGCACCACTGGCACCCACCGGATGCCCTAAGCTCACCCCGCCACCATCAACATTCAAACGTGCCTCATCAATGGCACCCAGAGCCGCAGGCAAACCCAGGAACTGCTGGCAGTAATCATCATCTTGCCACGCGGCAACACAGGCCAGCACCTGAGCCGCAAAGGCTTCGTTAATCTCCCAGTAATCCACATCATCCATTGATAACTGGTGTTGCTGCATGATCGGTGACATGGCGTGGACGGGGCCAAGCCCCATCTCCGCCGGTTCCAGAGCCGCCCAGTGGCTGTCCACAATACGACCCAACACCGGTAAGTTATGCTTTTCAACCGCCTCAGCACTGGCCAACACCAGCAGAGTGGCTCCATCGGTAATCTGCGCACTGTTAGCCGCTGTCACCTTGCCAAAGTGGCGATCAAATACCGGCTTTAACTTGGCCAGTTTTTCAACACTGCTATCGGCACGGACACCGTCATCCGCTTGATAAACATTGCCCTTGTTATCGTAAATCGGGGTGATTTCATCCATCCAGCCCTGTTCTTGCGCGTGGGCCAGGCGATGATGGCTACGGGCCGCATATTCATCCATCGTTTGACGAGAGATACCAAAACGATGGGCAATAATTTCCGCTGTCTGCCCCATGCCCAAGCCATTCATCGGGTCAGTGAGGCCACAAACCAGGCCGATAATCGGCTTAAGGTGCCCGGGCCTCATCTTAGTCAGCACCTTGATTTTATCCAGTGGTTTCTTAGCCGCGTAAAGGTCGGCCATCCAGTTCACCATCGTCTCATTCAGTAGCAGTGGCGCATAACTCATCGCCTCAACCCCACCCGTCAGCACCAGTTCGGCGCGACCATTGGCGATATTGCTTACCGCGCAATCCAGTGCCTGCATGCCCGAGGCGCAGTTGCGTTGCACTGTCCAGGCGGGGGTATCGATACCACACCCCAGGCGCAAGCCAATCACACGGGCGATATTGGCCTCATTAGGACCGGGCATCACACATCCCATGATCACTTCATCGATTTCAGATGGTGAAAATGGCAAACGTGACAGCAATGCCCGCCCGCTCTGCACCGCAAGATCGGCGGCAGGAAAGGGGCCGATCTTTCCCTTTGCCTTCAAAAATGGGGTGCGTGCTCCGTCCACCACATAGACGGGACGAGCCAAATGTGTTGTTCCATTCGACATAAACTAGCTCCTAATGTGTCAAATCTTCATGGCTAAAATCGTCCACCTGAATTACCTGCCAGCGCGCTTCAACCGCCGCCTTCACGCTATCGGCCTCATCTGCGGTAATTAATCCTTTTTCCAACGCCTGTTCAGCTTGTCGCTCTTTGCCACCGGCGTCAATTTCGCCCTGTTTTAGCAGCTTGCGAAGTTTATGCTCCACCGGCTCTGCGGCGATGACCTTAATCAACGCATCATCCAACCGTGCCAGCTGTTCATCCTCCGCCTCAGGCAGATAGATGCCGTCGGTGAGGCGCTTTCGCGCATCAGACGGGCCAAGAATCACCGTTGCGACCCGGTGCCCGAGTTCGTCGCTAGGAATGCGATAACGCATCCCTAGGGGGAAGACCACCGCCCGCATCAGGTAAGCTGCCGGACGGTTGGGGAAGTTACGCAGAAACTCATCCAGGCTTTCCTGTATCTGATAGAGCGCACCTTCACAGGCCCACTGCATCAGTGCTTTATCCTCTGCAGGACGGCCCTGATCGTGGTAGTGTTTGAGCACCGCAGAAGCAAGGTAGAGCTGACTCAGTACATCCGCCAGACGACCCGACAGCTTTTCACGCCGCTTCAACGAGCCACCCAGCACCAGCATCGCCACATCAGCCACAAAAGCAAAGGCGGCACTCATGCGGGTTAACTGTTGATAGTAGCGTTTGTCTGATCCCACACTGGGGCTGGCAGCTAGTTTGCTGCGGGTAAGTGCCAAAAAGAGTGCCCGCGAAGCATTGCTGACAGTGAAACCCATATGCCCAAACAGTGCTTTATCAAAGCGTTCCAGATCATCACTGTGGCACGACTGAATCTCTTCGATCACATAGGGGTGACAACGAATCGCCCCCTGTCCGAAAGTAATCATGGTGCGGGTAAGAATATTCGCCCCCTCCACGGTGATTGCAATGGGGATCGATTGATATGGCCGTGCCAGCAAATTTTTCGGCCCCATACAGATACCACTGCCCCCCTGAACGTCCATCGCATCATTTAATACTTCCCGCATGCGCTCAGTCATGTTGTATTTAACAATCGCCGAGATGACCGCCGGTTTCTCACCTTGGTCAATCGCTGTGGCGGTCAGGGTGCGTGCCGCCTCCATCATATAGGTATTACCGGCAATACGGGTTAGTGCCTCTTCGACACCATCAAACAAACCGATCGGTGTTTTAAACTGCTGACGAATACGCGCATAGGCACCGGTTGCCCGGCATGATAATTTACCCGCGCCGGTGGAGAGTGCCGGTAGAGATATCGAACGTCCCGCAGCCAAGCACTCCATCAACATGCGCCACCCCTGCCCCGCCATCTTGGGCCCACCAATCACCCATTCCATCGGAATAAAGACATCATGCCCCTGGTTGGGGCCATTCATAAAGACCATATTTAGCGGATAGTGACGCCGACCAATTGTCACACCGGCGGTATCGGTGGGAATTAGCGCACAGGTAATACCCAGCTCTGGTTTATCTCCCAACAATTGATCCGGGTCGTAGAGTTTGAATGCCAAACCCAAAATGGTCGCCACCGGGCCGAGCGTGATGTAACGTTTGTTCCAGTTGAGACGAATCCCCAGCACCTCATCACCGTTAAACTCACCGTTGCAAACAATCCCTGTATCCGGCATCGCCCCAGCATCACTGCCATTTTCCGGCCCAGTGAGTGCAAAACAGGGGATCTCCTCGCCACTGGCTAAGCGTGGCAGATAGTAGTTGCGCTGCTCTTCGGTGCCGTAGTGGAGCAGCAATTCACCCGGCCCCAGCGAGTTGGGCACCATCACCGTCACCGCCGTAGTAATTGAGCGACTGGCAATTTTACTCACCACTGCAGAGTGGGCCAGTGCTGAAAACGCCAAACCACCATATGATTTAGGAATAATCATCGAAAAAAAGCCGTTATCCTTAATGAACTGCCACACCTCAGGGGGAAGGTCTTTATACTCATGGGTAATCGCCCAATCATCCAGCATCGCGCACAGCCGATTCACCGGCCCATCCAGGAATGCCTGCTCCTCCTTGCTCAAGGTTGAGGTATCGATTTTCAGTAGTTTTTCCCACTCGGGTTTGCCGCTGAATAGATCACCATCCCACCACACGGTGCCCGCATCCAGCGCCTCCTGTTCCGTCTGACTCAATGCCGGCAACACCTGCTTGAAAAATATCAGCGCTTTGGCACTCACCAGAGTCTGCCGCAACGACGGCACATTAAGCGGCACCAGTACCACCAGTGTCGCCAACCACAAAAAGGCCAGCAGCCAACTATTGGTTCCCACCCAACTGATGAATACCAGCACAGCGAGCACGGCACCGCTTGCCGCTAGCATCGCCAAACGGTGATAACTGACCGCCCAGATGGTGGCGATAAAAAGAAGTAGCGCTAAAAGTGTGCTCATGGCGTTAGCCTCCCACAGACTTGGTGTCGATTACCATTATTTTTCATTTTCTACCTTCATAACCTAGTGACCATTTTTCACTACCTCCCACCATCGTCTCTTTCCGGAGAGGGTGGCACAAAACAGTCCCCTTTGGCATTGCAGACCAAGCCGTTGTCATCCCACGGCAGCTGGCGGTAAACCGCTAGGTCATCAAAGCCCATAAAAGGGTATTTAACAATTTCAAAATAGGGTGAGCAGTCGTAATCACTGGGCTTGTAAAGCCGCGTATTACGCTTATAGAGTCGGTAGCTGCCATCCTCCTCCTTGTGAATAACCGGAAGAATAGGGTAGTGAACGTGGTTAAATGCCGAGGCGATCATACTGGAGCAGACCGTTTTGGTTGGAAACCCTGCATTGTGCTCAAACAACGTTGAACGCCAACGTCGGGGGAGAATACTGTAGGGGAAAAGGAATCGGGCCAGATCAAGCATCAGCCTGAAGTCATATTCAACCCCAAGGTGCAGCACCACATGCTTGATCACCGCCTGTATATCTGGACGCGATAGCCCCTTGGGACGGCAAATTCTTAAATGTTCACCACGATAAGCTTCCAGTGGGGTCACAATGGTACCTTTGCCAAGGATAGGTTCGATCAATAGTTGGGTATTCGGATCACCATCATAGTGACTCACCACCAGCTTGCGCAGCTCCGGGTCATCAATATCGTGCAGACGCCCCACATAGATGGCGGAGTGCGTCCAGATACTCTGGGTAATGGTCTTTATCACCTGACTGACCCGACTGCGCCCCTCCACTAACAGGACATCACAAGGGCGAGCTTCGAAGGCGAGGCGATCAAAATCACACAGCGGCACATCCTGAGTCTCATGCTCATGATTCAACCACTCTGCCAACCATTTACTACAGCGTGCTTTCAACCCCATTTCGTACCCGTTATTACTGCTGGAGGCTTTTGCATAATTCATATCTTTCGTGCAAAGGTCTCTGCTGATATTTTACTCAATTATAGCCGCTCGACGCTCCCCCACAAGGAGCATACTTCCTTCACTGATAGCGGCGAAGTGGTTCTTTACTGAAGAGTTTTCCACCCTATCATCAACATCTTGTATCAACACCGCTAGATACCTATAATGGCGCGCAGCTTGGCCTATCCATTTTGTAACCATTTTTTAATCAGCCATTTTGAAATATGGCCAAGGTGGCTTGATGTATGAAGTGTTGGCCCAAATGGCCGGATTAATTCTTTGCGGCATCTTTTGGCGCATAAAACAGCCCATGGGGTTGGCGGCAGATGATGTGCGTATTCGCCTCACCAGCTTGGTGTACAACATGCTGCTACCGGCGCTGGTACTACTGGTACTGTGGCGTGCACCGCTAAATTTGGATGTGGCCAAAATTGCCATTGTCGCCGCCGCTGGTGTTCTGATGGGTATGCTCTTGGGTCGTATTATCTATGGCAGGATGAATGTTTCAGGTGCCGTTGCCGGGGCCATGATCATCGCCTCTGGTTTTCCCAATGCCACCTACCTTGGTCTACCGGTACTCGAAGCCACACTGGGCGAATGGTCACGTAGCGTGGCCATTCAATACGACCTTTTCGCCTGTACCCCGCTACTCCTGACTGTCGGCATGATGGTGGGCGCGGCCTACGGTGATGGAGAGAAAGAGCAACACCCGCTGCACACCATGCTCAAAGTCCCCCCCCTGTGGGCCGCCATTGCCGCTTTGGCGCTCAATGCAACCGCCATTCCCATGCCCAGTGTTATTGAAGGGTGGCTATCAATGATGGCCGGTGCAGTCATTCCATTAATGTTGATTGCACTTGGAATGGGCTTGCGCTGGGAGAGTTTCACTCTCTCCAGCCTGCCCATTATGGCTCCCGTCGTGGTGATTCAATTAATATTGATGCCGATTTTAGTACTGTGGTTATCCCAACAGCTGGGCCTCGAAGGCGAACTGCTTGCTGCAGTGGTGCTCGAAGCAGCGATGCCCTGTATGGTGCTCGGCCTAGTCATCTGTGATCGTTTTAAACTTGATACCGCACTCTATGCCTCTGTCGTCACACTCACCACCGGGTTATCAATGATCTCACTGCCCATCTGGTTTGGCATCTTGGCTTAAGTTGATAGACCACTAGGAGCTTGTCCGAGAATAGAGGTCGTAGCGAGAGAGTGTGATTTTTAGTTCATTTTTTCGACAATTTGAGGCGAATGGTTATTCCCTTTAACGAAAATTGGCGGGAAAATGAGCAGCAAACACGCTTTCGCAGTAGACCTATCTATTCTCGGACAGTCTGCTAGCAGAGGCCAGAAATTATTTACATGTTTTTTTCACAATCGCTTCTAATGCCTTGATTTTGGAAGCACGATCATCATCATCTATATACTTCCGCTCTCCGGCATCATCATAGTTGAAAACTCTTATTTTTTGCTTCAGTGGATAGAGTCTTCGTTTTGCATTCTGGCAACGACTGGCATTTTTTTCTGAAACCTTGTTCTGTTCCGCCTTTTTTTCGATTGATACTTCCTGGCGACGCTCCATATTTTGTTTTATGTTCTGCATGCGATCACGATAATGGGGGTCAGGGGTATGCTTGTCGATTTTAACCGTTTCTGATTTTACATTTTTTTGGGGCTTGTCACCAAAATGGACATTGCCCTCTTCATCGACCCATTTATAAACCTCACCCGCAACAGCCAGAGCCGGCAACAGCATGCCGATAAATAGTAGTAATTTAATCTGTTTCATAAAACCATATCCTATTTGTTCATAATTTCAGGAACTCGGCACCAATAGGAGCGTCTCGTCTCATCTTAAATTTACCAGACTTATTCAGCGCTTCCTATAAAATGTCTGGATTAGTATTAAATTAACCCCCTGTTGTTACCGATAATTTTTTATGACTTTAAAAATAGAGACGCTCAAGCCAGGCAGCACCGTCGACCAATACCAGATTCAGGGAGTAATCGGTTCCGGTGGTTTTAGTGTGGTTTACAGCGCCACTGACCTGGAAAACAACCAAAAAGTAGTGATAAAAGAGTTTATGCCTAGGCGGCTGGCAATCCGTGAAACAAATGGCAATGTGGTACCCAAAAGTGAGGCCGATACGGCGCTGTTTAATCAGGGACGCACTCTATTCCTCCACGAAGCCCGTACACTGGCTACCCTCAAACACGAAAACATTGTCGATGTGAGTAATTTTTTTAGCGCACACGAAACCGTTTATATGGCCATGAGCTATGTCGAAGGGGTGAATTTACAAACCTATATCCGTGATCACAAAGGGGGGATGAGTGAACGATTTATTCGCACCATCTTCAGTCGACTGCTTGAAGGATTAAAACATATTCACTCAATGGGAATCCTTCACCTCGATATTAAGCCGAGTAATATTCACATCTGCCGTGGTGGTGTACCGATTCTGCTCGATTTTGGTGCCGTACATCAGCAGCATATCAGCCGTCAAAACAAACCCAGCCAGGTGGTCTCCCCAGGCTATTCACCCTACGAACAGTGCCAGCCCGGAGGCTACATGGGACCGTGGTCTGACATTTATGCCATCGGCACCAGCATGCGTGCCTGCATTGAGGGGACTTCGCCCATCCCCGCTAATCAACGCATGGAACACGATAAACTGAAACCAATGACCACCCTTTACCGAAAGCGTTACTCCCAAAGCCTGTTGTCCGCCATTGACTGGGCAATGGAACCCGACCCACTGTTACGAGCACAGAGTATTGATGAGTTTCTCAACACCATGAACGAAGGGTACGGAGAGAATGAAGCCGAGAAGGATGCCTCACAGGACTTCTTCATGGAGTGGGTGAGTGATAACCTCTCCAAAATTCGTACCGCCCTGTCAAATTTCAGCAAGGACTAAAATGAAATATCAGCTTGGTACGGTCACTCGCATTGGCAACCGTAAAGAGAACCAGGACAGCTACGGCAGCTTCTCTAACGATGAGGCATTAGTGATGGTCGTGGCGGATGGAATGGGTGGCCATAAAGGAGGATTGCTGGCCTCTAAGTCTGTTGTTCGCTCTGTTGCTATGGCCTTTAAAAAGGAGCGTGGCTTAATTAATAATCCTGTCGGTTTTTTGCAAAAAATGGTATTGGATGCCCATGAAGAGATCAATCAAGTGGGTGCTCACTCAAGACCCCCCATTCAGCCCCGTACGACTGCTGTTATCTGCTTGGTTCAAGCTGGTTTGGCCTGGTGGGTACACGTGGGTGACAGCCGCCTCTATCTATTTCGACAGGGAGAGCTGCTGTTTCGCACCCGCGACCATTCTCGAGTGGAAGAGCTGATGCAAGACGGCTCGCTAACCGCGCAACAGGCACTGACACATCCGGAACGCCATCGAATTACCCGTTGCCTAGGCGGAGCAGAAGCGATCAAGTCGATCAGCATCAGTAAAGCGGTACCACTAAAGATGGGTGATATTATGCTGCTCTGTACCGATGGTTTATGGGGTGCCATACGCAACCGACGTATTTTAGAGCTGGTGAATGGCTACCATGTGGATGATATGGCAAGCCATCTTGGCTCTGAAGCTGAAACGTTGTCGGCACCCCACGCGGATAATATTACAATTATGTTGATGCGTTGGTTGAATGCCAAGCAAAAGCCTCTGCCGGTTCTAAAAAATCAAGCAAGCAAACCCAGTGCTAACCCCACGCTTACCGGAGGTTCAGCTAAACCAGGGGACAAGGTAACCAATGCCGTGGGAGCGTTAAAGGCAATTTTCGATGAATATGAAAAAGAGTTAAAGTGAATACTACAATAGACCTTTTTCGGCAAAAGAGAGTGCCTCACCATCGCCGACAATCACGTGGTCCAATACCCGAATATCAACCAGACTCAAGGCATCGCAAATCCGTCGCGTAATCTGTTTATCCGCCAGGCTGGGTTCTTTTACACCGGAGGGGTGGTTGTGGCTCAGGATGACCGCAGCAGCGTTATAGTGAAGTGCCTTTTGTACGATAACTCTCGGATAAACGGCCGCACCGTCAATGGTGCCATTAAAAAGTTCCTCGAACTGAATCACCTGATGTCGATTATCTAAAAACAGACAGGCAAACACCTCATGCTGGTAGTGGCGTAACCGTGCACTTAAAAATTGCCGGGTCGCATGGGTGTTTGAGATCGCATCACGCCGCTGCAGTGATTCATAGAGATAGCGACGCCCCATCTCCAATACCGCCTGCAACTGACTGTACTTTGCTTCACCCAGCCCGGCACCACGGCAAAATTGCAGTTTATCTGCACGAAGCAAAGTACCGAGTGAACCAAATTCATTGAGGAGTTCGCGGGCAAGATCGACCGCTGTTTTCCCGGGGATGCCGGTACGTAAGAAAATAGCGAGAAGTTCCGCATCAGAGAGCGCATCTGCACCACGGGCGAGTAATTTTTCACGGGGCCGCTCTTCCTTAGGCCAATCGGTAATTGCCATAATCGTTCCTTGTATTATGGTGGTGGAAAATATACCCACAAATCGTAACTAACCAGTATAAAATACCGTAAATAACCTAAATTGTTAATGATATTTATGCCTGCATTACAAAATAAACAGATTATTATCGCTATCTGCGGCAGTATCGCGGCATACAAAGCGGCTGAACTGGTTCGCCGCTTAGGTGACCTGGGTGCAGAGGTGCGGGTGGTTATGACACGTAGCGCCTGTGAATTTATCACCCCCATGACCTTTCAAGCGCTCACCCATAACCCAGTTCATATCGACCTCCTTGATCCCGAAGCAGAAGCATCAATGGGGCATATTGAGTTGGCACGCTGGGCAGATGCTATTTTGATTGCACCAGCAAGTGCCAATACCCTGGCACGCTTGACCGCTGGCATGGCTGATGACCTGTTAACAACACTCGCTCTGGCGACATCTGCCCCCATTGCAGTCGCCCCGGCGATGAACCATTTGATGTGGGCAAACGTGGCAACCCAGGATAACCTGACAAAATTACAGCAACGGGGCTACACCCTTTTCGCCCCTAAACATGGTCAGCAAGCCTGTGGCGAGGTGGGTGAAGGGCGAATGATGGAACCCACTGAGCAGGCTGATCGATTGTCACAACTGTTTAGCCATACGCCTGCTATGAAGGGACTCAAGATAATGGTGACAGCAGGGCCAACCTATGAGGATATTGACCCGGTACGTTACATTGGCAATCGAAGTTCCGGTAAAATGGGTTACGCCATTGCTGCTGCTGCTGCCCGCCAGGGTGCTGATGTACTGTTGGTCAGTGGCCCGGTGGCACTTGAGGTGCCTGCTGGCGTAACGTGTGAAAAGGTACGTTCAGCCCGTGAGATGAATCACGCTGTTCTCACACAATTGAAAGGTATCGACATCTTCATCGCTGCTGCCGCAGTGGCTGATTTCAGGCCCGTAACGACCTCTGAACAGAAAATAAAAAAGGGCGATGCCGAGCAGGCCATCACTCTGGTGGCCAACCCGGATATTTTAGCTACGGTGGCACAACAGGAAAAGGCCCCGTTTACCGTTGGTTTTGCTGCTGAAACGCAGGATATTGAACATTATGCCCGGGGCAAGCTAGAGGCCAAACAGCTGAATATGATCTGTGCTAACCGTGTTGGCGGAGCGAAAGGTGGCTTCGAAGATGATCAAAATGCACTGGAGCTGTACTGGCAAGGAGGCGGAGAGAGGCTGTCAATGAGTGAAAAAAATGTGCTTGCAGAAAAGCTGCTGGCAAAGGTAATTTCCCGTTACCGCCCTGCCATTAAAAGTTAAAAGCCAGAACAAGCCATGGTTTCACACAAATGCTCTTCGATGGCATTAAGATCGGGAACCAGAGCATTTTTTTTGCCAATCGGATATTGAGCATGAATATAGGGGCTACTGTGCTCCTCAGCGAGCCCATCGTCCAGCGCTTCTTCCACTAATTTCATCAGGTGGGGGTTACCAGCTGCCGCAATCGCAATAAAAGAGGTTTCAGTGTTGCTGCTAATACTATTGAGCACCACAATACGTTGATTTTCAACAATAACAGCTGCCCTATCAGTTAGCAGTGCATCGATATTAAGCAGGGGAAGAGTCAGCCCTCGCCATTCGATGAGACCATGTATCCACGGTGGTACCGAGGGCAGTGGTTCAACACCACTGAAACGGCTCACCTCTGCAATCGCGGTGTTTGGCAACAACAGAGTCGACTGATTTAGCGGGATAAGTTGCCCACGCAACATATGTTGATCACTCATGATGGCTACCCACCTCCCGCCCCGTCAGTTGAGCAATGCTATCAAGTAGTTCCTGCTCATTGTAAGGCTTGCCCAGATAGAGATTAACGCCAATCCGTGCAGCACGCTCACGGTGTTTTTCACCTGTTCTTGAGGTAATCATAATAATTGGTGTCTCTTTTAAAGAGTCATCATTGCGCAGTTGTATCGCAAACTCAAAGCCATCCATCCGTGGCATTTCCACATCCAGCAAAATAATATCAGGCCGAACCTTCTGAACTTTTTCAAGTGCATCAAAGCCATCGTTTGCGGTGGTGGCTAACATGCCATTCCGCTCAATGAAGCGTGAGCTGACCTTGCGAACCGTGAGTGAATCATCAACGATCATCACCGAAAGTTTAGATTGTCTCTCCCTGCTTTTCTCTGCAAGGGGTTGTAGCGCCTGTACCTTCCCATGATGGGTGAGGTGCACACGCAATGCTGCCGCCAAGTCGATAATAAGAACCACATTCCCATCGGCCATAATGGCACCACCAGCAATAGCGGGTAACGCACTGGCTTGTGGCCCCAAAGGTTTCATGACAATTTCATGGTGGCCCTGCAGGGTGTCGACATGCAGTGCCAGGTAGTGGTCATTGAGGCGATAGAGCAATAGGTGAGCTTGCTTGGCACACAATGTTTCAGCCCGTTTGTGGCCCATCACCTCTTCCAGACAGAGTAGCTGATACTCCTCCCCATCGTGGCGCAAGCTCGGTTTATCTGTTTCCAGTTGTGCCAGATATTCATCGCCGCTCATACGCGCAAAGCCAAAAAAACCGCTTAGTGGCAATCCATAGGTACACTCTGCAACTTTAGCCATTAACACATTCTGTGTTGCCAGTGTCAGCGGCAATGCGATAGAAAAGGTTGTTCCCTGTTGCGGTGTTGAGCGGAGCTGGAGTGATCCACCCAGTTGTTTAATTTCGGTATTAACAACATCGAGCCCCACGCCACGACCAGAAATTTGAGTCACTTCATTGGCCGTAGAAAACCCGGGCTCCAAGATATATTGATAAATATCGACATCACTGAGTTGCTCGCTATCATCCTGATCAAGCATCTGCAACTGCTGTGCTTTGTGCGTAATTTTTTTGCGGTTCAAGCCCGCGCCATCATCGCTTAACTGCAGGCCAATCTGGTTAGCCATCTGCTTTAGGGTAATGGTGATTGAACCCTCTTCAGGCTTATTTTGTTGCTGACGTTTTTCGGAGCTCTCTATTCCGTGGTCAACCGCATTTCGTAGCAGGTGTTCCAAAACGGGGAGCATACGGTTAAGTATTGCGCGGTCTAACTCCAAATGCTCATTGATCACATGCAGCGAAACCTGCTTACCGAGCGCCTCTGAAATTTGGCGGATGATACGCCGTAATCTGGGAGTAATACTGGCGAAGGGAACCAACCGGGTATGCATCAGGTTGTTATGCAGTTCATTATGGCGGCGATGCTGTTGTTCGAAGAGAATTTCGGTATCACGCACTTGATTTTGTAGCAATTTATGCAGGCTTTCGAGGTCACTGATCCCCTCTGTCAAGCCGCGTGACAGCTGATGAATAGTGGAAAATCGATCAAATTCCAGCGTGTCAAAATCATCGTAGTTGCCAACATTGATCTCTACGCTGTGATGTTGCATGCGGGCTTCTGCCTCGATCTCCAGCGTACGCACCTGATGATTAACACGGGAAATAGTTTGTTGAAGTTCAGTTAAATTATAGCCGGCCTCATTCAATTTTTGAGTGATTCTGGATTGAAAGACTCCTAACTCGGCAGAGTCATTAACCAGTTCATCCAGTAGTTCAGCACGCAGTCGAAGACTTTCGTTGCTCGACGATTTAGTCTCAAGTAAAACAAGTTCAGAATCAGCACGATCTGCAGTTTGCCTGTGACTCTCCACATTTTCAAATAACAACTCAGGGTGGGCAATCCACTCCGCAATTTGTACCAACAGAGCATTTGCACTGTTTGGTGTACGGTGCTGTTGTAACGCCTCAACCATTGACAGTAATTGGTCATGACTCTGTTGCAAAAAGAGCATTAGCGGCTGCGGGATACCGGTTTTCTGTTCATTAAGGAGCTCAATCAAGGATTCCAGTTCGTGACCAAGATCACCTATTGAGCTAACATTGGCCATGCGTGCACCCCCCTTTAGGGTGTGCAAATCACGGTGAATCTCAGCGACCCAACTGCCGTGTTCGTAGTGATACAGATTTTCGTGCAGGGTGGCATCAACACGAGCCAGCAGCTCCACCGCCTCTTCCAGGAAGATCTCTGTCACTTCATCAAGCACCGGGGCTTGAGATATTTCGCCTTGTGGCTCAGCTGAAGGGGTGACGAGGCTTTCTTGCACCGTATTAACAGTCGGTGTAGCAGCCTCAGGAGCAGACGCCTCCTGCTCGGTTACCACATGCGTACCCTGTGCGATCTGCTCTGCACGCTCAATAAGGGTCGTCACATCAGCACCCAGTGTGCGATTTTCACTAAAGGCAGAGATCAGTGGCAGGGTTAACTGTTCAGCATCATTCAGCAGGGTAATTAATGCATCACCAACCTCAATATGACCGTCGAGCAGTTCATTAAGGGCTTTTTCGATAGACCATGCAAACTCACCAATCTCTTCTGCCATCACCATGCGACCACTCCCTTTCAGGGTGTGAAAAGCACGGCGAATCAGGATCAAAGCCTCTTTATCCTGGGTATTGCCAGACCAGATCGGTAACTGCTGGGAAATAACCTCCAGCTGCTCATTGGCCTCTTCGATGAAAATTTCGATAATTTCATCGTCTGAGTCAGCATCCGGCTGCTCTGTTTCTGTTTCTGTTTCTGTTTCTGTTTCTGTTTCTGTTTCTGTTTCTGTTTCTGTTTCTGTTTCTGTTTCTGTTTCTGTTTCTGTTTCTGTTTCCGTT
>JAFLJP010000013.1 GCA_022712945.1 Gammaproteobacteria bacterium
TGCCCGACCGAGTTAAGGAGCGTTGGCGCAAAAACAGCAGCCAGCATTGGAGTAATTTGGAGTTAATCGCCCAGTTTGCTTTAAACGTCTTTGGGAACCGCCCCGTGCGGAGCCGCATGCAGGGTGTTGTGGGGGCTGGAGGTTAGAAACCTCTGGCTACCCGATTATGAGTTGATTTTTGCAAACAAATATTCATCAATATACTCACCATTTTTAAATATGGATTTTTTTAGAACTCCTTCTTTTATATAGCCACATTTTTCGAGGACATTCATTGATTTTTTATTTGGACTAAAAACAGGAGCAAATAACCTAACAATGTCGGTATTTGTAAATACATAACTGGTCATTTTCTGAACAGATTCTGTTGCAATACCTTTACCCCAAAGATTTTCTTCGATCCAATAACCAATTTCGGCAGAACGATTACTTTCATAATCTCCAGGAATTGCACTTATACAACCAGCAAGTGAATTTTCCACCTCAATAGCTTTAACTATTCCAATTTTACTACCGGTATTTACCCACCATTCTGCATCTTGAATTGTATATGGGTCTGCAATACGAGATGTGAGGTATTTAGTAACATTTTTATTGCTCAAGAATTTAACGAGATATTTAATATCATCTTGATTGAAGTCTCTCAACATTATCATACTTTGCTTATTCCTTTACTCATAACGTTTAGCTCACCTGCACGCTAGCTGTGCAGTGTTATTTTTGAATAACTTGATGCACAAGCTACTGTAAAAAAACGCGCTGTAAGCGTGTCAGAGTGCAGCGTCTGGTTAGCTGTGAATGTACTCACGAATTCAATTTATCATTATGCTTTTTACGCATTTCTGACAGTGCGGTACTAGCTAGTGCCCCACCGATAATTGAGAAAAACATTAATAATAATTGCCCAGAAAAGTACATGCCAGGAATATTCAACAATGTGCCATCATAAGATGAAGCGATAGCAACACCACCACCGTACATTGTTAATAAAACTGCTCCGATTAACATAATCCAAGGCTTTTTCTTTACTAGCGTCACAGCCCAAAAAATTCCTGCCAATAAGTAAACAGCAGTAAATAGCACAAAAATCCCCATTATCTTAATATTTCCTTGTACAGCTAACTATTAGTACAAGGCACAATCGCTCGGTTTTCCCCACCATATTCAGCGAAGAATCCGGCAACAATACCCGCTAATCACTTAGAAATAAGCCCATTTGCCTTGATATGTTGATAATGCCCGGTAATTCAGGTGTACTTTTTTGATTCTCGAATGTGACCCTATGTGCAACCCCTTTTTATGTCAACTCAAACATCGGGTAAAAAACAGCTGGCGAGGTTGCGCATTTTGATGGTTTGTTTGCCCGGTTTAATGAATGCTGGGCAGCTTCTATTTTATCAAATGAAGCACTCTTTTTTCCTCTGACGCTACGGTAATCGCCTCGATGGCTGTTACACTTTCGCTTATGCTGAATTTTTCCAATATTTCTTTGCGTCGTGGTCCCCGGCTGTTGTTTGAACGGGTCTCTTTTATGATTCATCCGGGGCAGCGGGTGGGTATTACCGGGGCGAACGGTACCGGTAAGTCGAGTCTGTTTTCGATGGTGCGTGGTTTGCTGCATGCGGATGCGGGTGACTTTACCCTGCCTAGTGGTTGGGTGGTGGCGCATGTGGCGCAGGAGACCCCGGCGTTGGCGCGACCGGCGATTGAGGCGGTGATGGATGGTGACCGCGAACTGCGGGAGGTGCAGGGGCTGCTGGCTGCGGCGGAAGAGGTGGATGATGGCCATCAACAGGCGTTACTGCACGGGCGGCTGGATGCGATTGATGGTTACAGTGCCCGCTCGCGGGCGGCGCGCTTGATGCACGGGTTGGGCTTTACGGCGGCACAGGAGGAGAGGCCGGTGGAGAGTTTCTCTGGCGGTTGGCGTATGCGTTTGAATCTGGCACAGGCGCTGATGGCTCGTTCTGATTGTCTGCTGCTGGATGAACCGACCAACCATCTGGATCTGGATGCGGTGATCTGGTTGCAGGATTGGCTGCTTAGTTATCGCGGTACGCTGCTGTTGATCTCCCATGATCGTGATTTTCTCGATAGTGTGGTGAACCACGTGGCTCATCTGGAGCGCCAGGGGGTGACTTTTTACAATGGTAATTTCAGTTCATTTGAGCAGTACCGTGCCGAACAGCTGACCCAACAGCAGTCAGCCTACGAACGACAGCAGCGCGAGATTGCCCATGTGCGTGGTTTTGTTGATCGCTTTCGTGCCAAAGCCTCTAAGGCGAAGCAGGCACAGAGCCGTTTGAAAACCCTTGAGCGGATGGAGATGATTGCCCAGGCGCATGTTGATTCGCCCTTCACCTTTACATTCTATCCGCCGGAAAAACTGCCCAATCCACTACTGACACTGGAGGCGGCTGCGGTCGGTTACGGTGAGAAACCACTGATCAGTGAGGTTGGTTTAACCATTAACCACGGTGACACCATCGGCCTGCTGGGGGCTAACGGGGCGGGTAAATCGACGCTGATCAAACTGCTGGCGGGTGAGTTGCCGCTGTTGACCGGTGAGTTTCAACCGGCCAATGATCTGCGTATCGGCTATTTTGCCCAGCACCAACTGGAACAGTTGCACCCGGAAGAGAGCCCGCTGTTGCATATACAGCAGGTTGCCAAAAAACGGGGCACGCCGTTGGGTGAACAGGCGGCACGGGATTATCTGGGTAGCTTCGGTTTTGTGGGTGATCGAATTAATGACCTGGTGGCGGTTTTTTCCGGTGGTGAAAAGGCGCGGCTGGTGTTGGCGATGCTGGTCTACCAACGCCCCAACTTGCTGCTGCTGGATGAGCCGACCAACCATCTGGATCTGGAGATGCGCACCGCGCTGAGTCTGGCGATACAGGATTATGTGGGCGCGGTGGTGATGGTCTCCCATGACCGTCATATGTTGCGCAGTGTGTGTGACCGGCTGCTGCTGGTGGCGAATGGTGAGGTGGTACCGTTTGATGGGGATCTTGACGATTATGCTCGCTGGTTGCAGCTGCAGCGTAGTGAGGCGAAGGCCCAGGCGGCACCGCTGAAAACAGGGGTGGGTGAGTCTTCGGCACAGAGCAAAAAGGAGCGCCGCCAGCAAGAGGCAGAGCAGCGCAAGCGGTTGCAGCCGCTGAACAATAAGATCAAGAAGTTGGAGCGGCAGCTTGAGCAGCAGAGTCTCGCTCTAGAGAAGGTTGAAGCCGAGCTGGCTGACCCCGAGATCTATCAGGATGAGGCGAAGGAGAGACTAAGAGAGCAGTTATCACATCAGGCGACTCTGAAGTCGCAAGGTGAGCAGACTGAATTGGAGTGGCTGGCGGCGTGTGAGGCGCTGGAACAGGCGGAACAGTAGGCTGAAATCAGCTGGAGGGGGTGACTGCTTTTACCTCCCTTTGATAGAAAAATGGGCATGAATCCAATGAGCGATATTGATCTTAAAAATCCACAATATTACATTAACCGCGAATTGAGCCTGCTGGAGTTCAATCGCCGGGTGTTGGCCCAGGCAAAAGATCCGGCTATTCCGCTGTTGGAGCGGCTGCGGTTTTTAACTATCTCTTGCACCAATCTGGATGAGTTTTTTGAAGTGCGGGTGGCGGGGCTTAAGGAGAAAGAGGCGGCCCGCTCGGTGCGCCGTGGGCCAGACAATATGCTGCCGAATGAGGTGTTGTCGATACTGGCAACCCGCAGTCATGCGTTTGTGGATGAGCAGTATCAGGTGTTGAATGAGGAGTTGCTCCCGGCACTGGCAGAGCAGCAAATTAACTTCATTCGTCGTACCGAATGGAATACCTCCCAGGCCGCCTGGTTGAAAAGGTATTTCCATGAAGAGTTGCAGCCGGTGCTCAGCCCGATGGGGCTTGATTCAGCACACCCCTTTCCCAAAGTGGTGAATAAAAGCCTCTGCTTTATTGTCTCGCTGACGGGGAAAGATGCCTTTGGCCGTAACAGCGGTTTGGCGGTGTTGCAGGCACCCCGCTCAGTACCCCGAGTGATTCAGCTGCCGCCGGATGAGACCGAAAGCGGTGTGCACGATTTTGTCTTCCTCTCTTCGGTGATTCATGCCCATATGGATGAGCTGTTCCACGGCATGACGGTGCAGGGGAGTTACCAGTTCCGGGTCACCCGTAACTCCGATCTGCTTGTGGATGATGAGGAGATGCTTGATTTGAAGCGGGCGATTGAGGGTGAGCTGGCATTGCGCCAATATGGTGATGAGGTGCGCATTGAAATTGCTGATAACTGCCCGGCGGAGATGGTCTCTTTTCTACAAGTTCAGTTTGAACTGGGTGAAGATGATGTTTATCTGGTGCATGGGCCAGTTAACCTCAATCGTTTGCAGACGGTGTTTGAGCTGATCAACCGCCCCGATCTCTCTTTCCCGCCATTTACCCCCGGCATTGCCAGCCAGTTGAGCAGTAAGGAGAATATTTTTAACGCCATCGCCAAGCGGGATCTGTTGCTGCATATGCCATTTGACTCCTTTACCCCGGTGATTGAGTTGCTGAATCAGGCAGCGGCAGATGCCCAAGTATTGGCGATCAAGCAGACGCTTTACCGCACCGGTGCAAAGTCGGCGATTGCCGATGCGCTGGTAAAGGCGGCCCTGGCCGGTAAAGAGGTGACGGTGGTGGTTGAGCTGCGGGCGCGTTTTGATGAGGAGGCGAATGTGACGCTGGCCACCCGGCTGCAAAAGGCGGGTGTGCACGTGGTTTACGGCGTGGTGGGTTACAAAACCCACGCCAAAATGATGCTGGTGATTCGCCGTGAAGGGAAGCGACTGCGCTATTACACCCATCTGGGTACCGGTAACTACCATCCGGGCACCGCACGGGTTTATACCGATTATGGGCTGTTCAGCGCCAATAAACAGGTGGGTGAAGATGTGGTGAATGTCTTTAACCAGCTCACCAGTCTCGGTAAAGTGCCCAAGCTGAATAAACTGCTGCATGCACCGTTCACCCTGCAAAAGACTATTTTGGAGAAGATTGAACGGGAGGCGAGCAATGCCGCCGCGGGCAAACCGGCACGCATTATCGCAAAAATGAATTCACTCACCGATGAAGAGGTGATTAAAGCGCTTTATCGTGCCTCAATGGCCGGGGTGGCGATTGATCTAATTATTCGCGGTGTCTGTCGCCTGCGCCCCGGTATTGCCGGAGTGTCAGAGAATATTCAGGTGCGCTCGATTATTGGACGTTTCCTGGAGCATACCCGGGTTCACTACTTTGAAAATGCTGATAGCCCGGAGGTGTTTGCCTCCAGCGCCGACTGGATGGAGCGTAATCTCTATCAACGGGTTGAAGTCTGTTTTCCGATTGAAGCCAAAGTGCTACGTGAACGGGTGATTAAGGATCTGAACGGCTATCTCAAGGATAATCAGCAAGCGTGGCTGTTGATGAGTGATTCATGTTACGTGAAAGCGAGCCCGTCAGAAGGGGAGCCGCCATTTTCCATCCAGCAGAGTCTGCTGGAGAAAAAGGCGGATGTGGTCTAGTAAAGTTAGTGCCGGAAGTGGCGCATGCCGGTGAAGACCATCGCCAAACCGTGTTCATCAGCGGCGGCGATCACCTCGTCATCACGCATTGATCCACCGGGCTGAATAACGGCGCTGATACCGGCGGCAGCGGCGGCATCGATACCATCACGAAACGGGAAGAAGGCGTCAGATGCCATCACTGACCCTGGTACTTCCAGCCCTTCATCAGCTGCTTTGATACCGGCAATTTTGGCGCTGTAGACGCGGCTCATCTGGCCCGCACCAACCCCAATGGTCGAGCCATCTTTTACATAAACAATGGCATTGGATTTGACAAATTTCGCCACTTTCCAAGCAAACATCAGGTCATGCAGCTGCGGCTCTGTGGGTTGGCGTTTAGAGACCACTGTAAGATCGGCCATGTCGACCATGCCCAAATCACGACTCTGAACCAGCAGGCCACCATTGACCCGTTTGTAGTCATAGCCTTTGCTGTCTGCTTCCGGCCACTGGCCGCACTCTAACAGGCGCAGGTTTTTCTTGGCCTCAATAATCGCTTTTGCATCAGCAGCAATGCTGGGGGCGATGATCACCTCGACAAATTGGCGCTCAACAATCGCTGCGGCTGTTTTGGCATCCAGTGGCTGGTTAAAGGCGATGATGCCACCAAAGGCGGAGGTGGGGTCGGTTTTATAGGCACGGTCATAGGCTTCAAACAGGCTGTTGCCGGTGGCGACACCGCAGGGATTGGCATGTTTTACGATGACACAGGCGGGGCTGTCGGCAAACTGTTTGACGCACTCCAGCGCGGCATCGGTATCGGCGATGTTGTTGAATGAGAGTGCTTTTCCTTGCAGTTGTGTTGCGCTGCTGACACTGCCGGTTTCGGCATGGCCTTCGGTATAAAACGCCGCACTCTGGTGTGGGTTTTCGCCGTAGCGCATCTCTTGGGCTTTATCGAATTGCAGGTTGAAAGTGCGGGGGTACTCCACCTTGCTGCCATCATCTTGAATGGTACCCAGGTAGTTGGCAATGGCACCATCGTAGCTGGAGGTGTGCTCGAACGCTTTCACCGCTAGAGAGAAACGCAGGGCATCACTGACCGCGCCGCTATTTTCATCCATGGCACGGATGATATCGGCATAATCTGCTGGGTAGACGATGATGGTCACGTCTTTGTGATTTTTGGCTGCTGCGCGCACCATGGTGGGGCCGCCGATGTCGATGTTTTCAATCGCCGTGGCCAGCTCACAATCGGGGTTGGCTATGGTCGCTTCGAAGGGGTAGAGGTTGACTACTACCATGTCGATCGGCTGGATGCCGTGCTCGGCCATGACCGCATCATCGGTGCCGCGGCGACCCAAAATACCACCGTGTACCAGTGGGTTCAGTGTTTTTACCCGCCCATCCATCATCTCCGGGAAGCCGGTGTAGTCAGCGACTTCGGTCACCGTGATGCCTTCAGCGGCTAACAGTTTGGCAGTGCCACCGGTTGACAGAATATCGATATTTCGCTCTTGCAGTTGGCGGGCGAAATCAACAACGCCGGTTTTGTCTGAAACACTGATAAGGGCTCGGGTGATCTTGTTCATTTAACTTCTCTGGTTGCGGTGGTCAGGAGTGTGGGCGTATTCACGCGGGGTGGTTGCCTAGCAGGCTGTCGGACTTAGGAAAAATCTACTGCGAAAAATCCATTTTGGCCATATTCTCCGTAAATTATTGTTGAATAGAACGACTATTCGCCTCAAGTTGTCGAAAAAACACGCTTTCGCAGTAGACCTATCTATTCTCGGACAGGCTCCTAGTCCATGTTGTACTGTTTCAGCTTTTTACGCAGGGTGCCGCGATTAATGCCGAGAATTTTTGCTGCTTTGGATTGATTGCCCCGGCTGTGGCGCATTACATTGTCCAGTAGTGGTGGTTCGACCTCCTGGAGTACCAGGTCATAAAGCCCCACCATGTCATGGCCATCCATGGTTTTAAAGTAGTCGGCCAGTGCCATGTTGACGCAACTGCGAATGGAGTCCTGGTCATTAAAATCAGCTGAACAGGTTGGATTTGAAGACTCTGCTGTTATTGTCATGCCGCAATTTCCTTCATGGTTTGGAGGTGGTCGAAAAACAGGTTGGTTTTGGCCAGCTGCTCTTCGGCGCTATCAACTTGGTTAATCATTTTGCGGAACGAAGCCCCCTCTGGCTGTCCCTTGGTGTACCAGGAGATATGTTTGCGCGCAAAGCGCACGCCGCTATATTCCCCATAAAAATCATACAGTGTGGCTAAATGGCCCAGCATCAACTGGCGTATTTCGGTGATCTCCGGCGAGGGACGTATTTCACCTGTCTCTAAATAGTGATTTATTTCACGGAAAATCCACGGCCTGCCCATGGCCGCCCGGCCGATCATCACCGCATCTGCACCGGTCTGCTCCAGAACAAATTTTGCTTTTTGCGGGGTCGATATATCGCCGTTGGCGATCACCGGAATAGTGATGCGACGCTTTATCGCGGCAATAGTCTCATATTCGGCGTCACCCGAAAAACGACAGGCGCGGGTTCGGCCATGAATGGTGAGTGCCTGGATTCCGGCTTGTTCCGCTATTTGGGCGATGGTTTCGGCGTTGCGGTTATCGAGATCCCAGCCGGTACGGATTTTCAGGGTGACTGGTATATCCACCGCGTTGACCACGGCATTTAAAATACGCTCGACCAGCGCTTCATCTTTTAGTAGTGCGGAACCCGCTTGCGCTTTACACACTTTTTTCGCCGGGCAGCCCATGTTGATGTCGATAATCTGTGCGCCGTGTTCAAGATTAAAGCGGGCAGCTTCTGCCATCATCTTCGGGTCACCGCCAGCAATCTGTACCGAGCGCGGGGTCTCCTCACCTTCATGGCTGATGCGTCGCAGAGTTTTTTCATTTTTCCACAGCAGGGCGTTGGATGAGACCATCTCTGATACCGCCATGCCCGCACCCATACGACGGCAGAGTCGTCGATAGGGCAGGTCTGTGACGCCCGCCATGGGCGCAAGTATCAGTGGGTTGGCGAGTAGGTAAGGACCAATCTGCATGCCAGTATAGTTGCCGGTTTTTTAATCAAAATGGGGCGCAAATGATACCTGCTAGCGAGCCGAGATTAAAGCGCTTTTTTGCTTTTTTGATGGTTTTTTATTCACAAGTATTCTTGCACGGTTTCTGTTTCCTGTCCCGACGGGATTACGAGTGCTCTTAAGGATGCTCTGAATAAGTCTGGTTAAGTTTAGGCTGAGAGGGAATTGCTCTCATTTATCCCGAAAATTGCACCAATAAAGCGACTATTACTCAGCAGTGTCCGGTTAGAAAATTGCAGTAACTAGAAGAAGGAAAATATAAGCGAAAAAACTCACAAATAATGTTTCTCTGTGGAGGAAGGCTCAATTATGGGAAGCCAAAAGGGAAGGCGTGAAGAGAATATACCTCATTGGATTGTGATGCATCTTAGTCAAGAGCTCTGTGGTTTAACGCTGCGTCAAATTGCAGATCGATTAGGGTTGAGACGAACCGGAAGCATACCGACGACCATTGGGAAGCTAGGCCATAGATTGGCTGCGGATAAACAGTTGAGACGGTGCTTGGATAAGATAAAAGGTCAATATTGTATTTGACCCCTTTCCTTGACCCCTTTCCTTTCGACCCCTTTCCTTTCCGGCCGCACACCCCTTTTCTTTTCAAATTAAATCAAAGGGTTGAAATATTTTCGGGCGGGCACTATATATTAGTTCCGACTTAATCTGACCCATTCTGGTTCATCTAAACCTACGCGAGAGAGGCTAGCGCTATAATCCGTAACAATACGTTGAGCATAAAGATCTTTTAGTTCAAAAACAAACTCAAATTTTTCTGAGGACGCGTCTGGGGGCTCAACTGAAGGCTCAACTGCTGCATGTAATGGTTCAAAGAAAAAATGGCCATCTTCACTGTTAGGTTTAACCACTCCATCCTCAGAGCCATTAAATTTAACAGTCCTTATATTAAACGTTTTCTTACCAAGGCTAAGCTTTTGTCCATTCGGCGATACGAAATCAAAATCCCCATTCGTATTAGGGACTGATAATGTCAAGAATAAAAACCTTCTTCCACCAGACTCATCGATTCTAACTGAATCACATCTTTGCTGAATACAGACTAGATAGTTGTTTATGCCTAATGTGCTTTTCACTACGGTACCCAAGCTTAAAGTTGGAATATAAAGTTCATTATGTACCAGGTTTTTATGCTGGCAAAGGTTTGCAAAATCGATGTTCCTTGATTCTTTCTCACTCTCATTATGAAGAAGATCAAATGCATACTTTTTATAACTTTTTTTAGTTAGTTGACCTTTAGACAGAGTAGTTTGACTCAATACATTTTGAAACTTGTCAAATACCTTTGGATGAGGTTTAAGTAGATCTTTAATCATTTCTTTCTTTAACTCATATTCACCCGCTATTCCATCTCCCTTTTTATCATATTTTGGTTTATTGGTATTTACTACATTTTCATCAATCCACAAATTTACAGTATCATCATCAATAAATTTATTTAAATTATTCGCTCTTAATATCGATGTAAATGTGTCACCTAAAAGCTCTACAAGTAACTCATTAGCCTCCTCTGTATTTACTAGTAAAAGCTGATTGGTAAGATAAGCAGTGTCTAATTGTTTGGAGAATATATTTAAAATCTGATGACTATTTTCTCTGATGGCAGTCAAAGATTTCAAAGCAAAGTTCGAAATCAAGCCTGAGGTCATTTTTGAAAACTCGGTGTTTATAAACCCAGGTAAATCATCGTAGGATACTTCCTTATCTAATAAGTCTGGATCAAATTTACCCCGACCTTCCCCACCATTTGATTTTGCTCTAACTAATATCTTGCAACTTTTTGAAGACACACAACATTTATCATCATTTGAAATTGAAAAATCACCGATTTTTTCCCTAAATAAATAATCGTTAATTTCGTTGCAAATCTCAGATAAATTAACCTCTCCCGTATATACAATAATAAGCTTTAGACTATTTAAACTACTTGGTGAGCCTAATAGACTGCCAATAATCTCTTTTGTATACTTTCCTCTTATATCATCGTCATCGTCATCACTCTCATCGAGTGCTGAAATAGACTCGTCTGTAACAGGTATCACAATTTGCCAATCAATTACTGTAACATCGGCCTTTTGAGCAATAGTAGAAAACAATTCAATATCGCTCTCTGCTAATGGACGTAACACTGAGCAAATCTTTTTGTCTTCTGCAAAACCTCGTGTAACTTCCTGTACATCAAAGTCGTGTCTACGATCACCTTCATTTGCAGAGACGTAGGCTTTATCATCTATAAAAACGACACTTTGCAAGAAATCGTTTGCTACCTTGATAGATAGGCTTTGAAAATTATCAGTCATCCTGTACCGTATTTGAAATTTTAAATGTTACTGTTGAACCATCTCTTGGCTCAACTAATTCTAAGGAGTAACCCGCACTTTTCAGCACTTCATTACTTATATGTAATCCCATACCCCTACCATTTTCTTTACGACTAAACCCTAAGTCAAAAATTTTATTTTTATCTTGTATTGGTATTTCCACACCATTATTAGATATATAAACACTACCATCTTGATCGGCGTGTAATCTAATCACTTTGTCATCAGTGCCACTGTCATTTAACCAATGAATTGCATTATCAATAACATTAACAAAGACAGGGTAAAATGATGATCTAAATCCCCTGATGTGACTTTGAGAATATGCTTTCGTATGCTTAAACGATATATCATGCCTAGCTAGACGGCTTTTAAATAGATCAATAAGAAAAGTTTTAATTTCTAGTAGTTTGATATCTTCAGTCTTGCGTGAAAGCCTTCGATTTAGAGGGGTAAATAAGTTTAAATAACCATCTAAATGCTCAAAGTTTATTTTTATATTATTGTAGATTCCTTCGAGTTGTTCATCGACATCTGACCAAGCTTTTAAATCCTTTAAGCTTGAACGCACAGACCTAACTGTACTATTAAACTCGTGATGTATAACACTAACGGCTAGACCCAGCTGGCTCAATTCAACATCGGCATGCACTTTTTCTCGTAATTCTTCTAGCTCCTCACCCAATGCATTAGTGATTTGTTCATTAGTTATATAATTATTATCTTCATCTTTTTCCCAATAAATCCCTTCAAGTTGCCTAATAACGGTATCTAAAATATTTGTATTTCTTTCACTAATAGATGTTATCTGCTCTGACAATTCGTTTCTCTTAGTAACAAGGTCAATATCAGCTTCATTTTCTATAGTAATGGTTTTGAATTTATCTTTAACTTTTCTAATTTGATCATCAAGGTCAATCATCAATTCAGTAGTTAAATTCTTCACCTTTTTATTTATTTCATTGACGGAATCAGTGGCATTCTTTTTCTTTAGTGTATTTAATTTTTTTGCTTCTATAGATATATAATCAACAGCTTGCTCTAATCGCTTTCTTTTACTTATTGATATTTCTAGCTCTTTAACAGTGTCATCAACTAGTGAATCTAACTTTTTAAAAGCGCCTGAAAACAAGGTACTTTCCAATTGCTCTATTTCATCTAAATATGCGTTGTAATCATCTCTAAGCTCCCCTCGCACATGAAAGCCACTTGGTGTAGGAACAAGTATAGACTTACGAAAATCATTTAGTTCTTGCCTAGTTTTCGATTCAGTATCCAATATTTTTTGACTAGCAATATCATGGTCTTTAATGGAGTAAATTATGTTAAATGATTGCTTAGCCTCGATAAATATACTATCGACTTCTTGTTGAATAAGGCCTGATTGATTGTCTGTGAAAAATTTATTAAGAGCTACTTCAAATCTAATTTTTTTAGTCTTGACCCTCTTATTTCTTTTTTCCAATGCTTTATAAGATGCGTCCAAGTCATCACGTTTTTTTGCCCAAACTTCCGCTTTTGGTCCTGCTGAGCTATCCTCTCTAAAAAAATCAGCGGCAAGTTGAACGAAAAAGTTTTTTAAAATATCTCTTAGATGCCTATAAGCATGATCTTCAATAAAACCTTCACGGCCTGCCTTTTCTTTTAACTTGGGATTATTAGCTTTAGATAAATTGATTACCCCAAACATCCTTCGATAAGAAAAAAATGCTGAACCGGCATGTTTTGTCCTTCTTTTTTCTACTTCTAAATAATCATAATCAGAATCACCGTATGGCAACATTCTAATGTTATCTTTATAAATATATAAACCGCCGAACTTATCAGACTTCGCTTTTACTCTTGAATAATTATCTATATCCATTGAAGTGTGATTTTTCCTCCCCTGAAGATAAGCAAGATTAATATCAAAAGCACCACAACTAGTTTTGTTTAAGTTATTTCCTCGCCAATTAACAATATGATCAAAGGTTCTCTCTCGATAGATTCTAATTTCCCCATGAAATTGACCAAACTCATCAACGTGACCTTTAAAGTGGTGATCTGCTAATTCAAAATCATCTTTTGTAAAAAAATGTTCTTTATCAATAACATCAGTATATGTTCCATCCTCAGCTCTATAATCTCTAAACACTATATCAAGAAGAGGGTCAGGGTGGTCAGGGGTCATTGTGTTATGAAAGCCCATGAGCATTTTTTCAATCTTAGTTGCTTCATTAGTTGCAGGCTTCCCATCCAAATCAAAGTTTAAAACATCATTAACAGGAGAAACATAAAAATAAGTTCCACCTGAATCTATCTCATCAAATGATTCACTTCTTATCAGTTGTTTGTTTAATTCTTCTGGAGAAATATCAAAAGAGCTTATTGTTGAATATATTGAGTCATGCTCTTCTTGAGTAATGTCATCTTGTTCTAGAAGTTTATTTATAGATTCGGTTAACTCGATTTTCATCGAATCAATATTTTTTTTATCAGGCATCGAATTGAAGGTTTTAACTGGAACGACTACATCTTCTAAGTTAAGCCCAGGAAGCTCAAAGATTTGCCAATTAATTAATGCGGTTGTAATTCCTGGTTTACCTCTTGCCTTGGTAACAATAAGAACTTGTTTACCAATTGAAGCTATTGCTAGCCTGCCAATGCCTTTTTCGCCCATTGGTATTCTAAGGGTTTTTGAATCATCTATAGGTGGAAGGGAGGATTTACGGTGATTTACTTTAGATTCTGTCCCTAGTGTTAACCATCTAGTTTCAAAATCATTTTTAGTCATGCCTATACCGTCGTCACGCAGTACGAAAAGCTCTTTTAACCTAAAATAATCAATATCAACTTTATCGGCGTATGCATCATGAGCATTCTTCAACAACTCATTAATTGCCGTTGGAATCCCCGCTATCTGCTGGCGACCTAATAAATCTAATGCTCTTGCTCTAGTCTTAAAGTTTGCCATTTTTATTATTTTCTAATATTGCCAATCCGATGTGCCTTGCATATTCTGGAGGAACTGCATTTCCAATTTGCCTGGCTATTGCTGCAATGCTTGAGGCACAAAACTTATAACTTTTAGGGAATGACTGTAATGTTGCGCCCTCCCTCAGTGATAGTGCTCTGTCTTCATCTGGGTGAACAAACCGCCCATTTGAGACACTGTAAAATTTAGTTGTTATTGTGTTTGAGGGCTTGTTCCACCAAAGCCTTCCAAAAGTATCTCGAAATGATTTATCTCGTCCAGCAAAGCAGGGTAATTGAAGTTCTGGATCATCTGCAAAATCAAGACGATCTCCACCATCTTTCTTGACTTTAATTAATCTTTTTAGGGTTACAGGTGCGACACTAGAAGCTGTGTGTAAAAATTCTGTATTATCAATATGACCCGCTTCTATTTTTTTAAATCCATTTTTCACACCTAAAACATCCGCAACTGTTTTTCTGTTTGCTAGTTTTTTTGGAAAAACTTTGTCATTCCCTATCCTACTTGCAACAAGGGTAAACCGTTTTCTATTTTGAGGAACACCAAAATCATTGGTATTATGAATTTTAAAATGAACATTAAATTCATTACTTTCCAGCCATTGAATAAAGCTTTCTAATCCACTTTCTTTCTTTCTTCTAAGAACACCTGGAACATTTTCGACTACAACATATCCTGGATTAAAAAACCTTACAAAGCGTTCAAATTCAGCCAATAAGCTTTTTGATTTTTTGGATTTATTTTTATCTGTATTAATAATGCTCCAGAACTGGCAAGGACTACATCCAATTAAAACTAAATTATCGTCATTTTTTTCTAACTTTAGATTTTTTTTCAAAGTTTCTTCTTTTAGATCAAATACATCAGCATGGATAAATTTAGAGTCAACAATATTTGCCTCATAAGTTTTCTTACAAGCAATTTCATAATCAATACCAGCTAAGACATCAATTCCAGCTTCTTGCATTCCATAGCTCATGCCTCCACCACCACAGAAGAAATCAACCGCTTTCATTGAGGCTGTTTGTGATTTTTTAATTTCATCCCTTAATTCCATTGGTGTTTATATACTTTAAATTCAAAAAATGTTTCCAACATTCGATGGTAGCAAAGATATTGTTTGATGTATCTATAATTATAGGCTCCAAATCCCCATGAAGACATGGGATAATTATTCATTGTTATTATCAAGGTAAAGTGTTTCCAGTTTAACACTGCGTCAAATTGCAGATCGATTAGGGTTGAAACGAACGGGAAGCATACCGACGACTATTGGGAAACTACGCCATAGATTGGCTGCGGATAAACAGTTGAGACGGTGCTTGGATAAGATAAAAGGTCAATATTGTATTTGACCCCTTTTTTGACTTTTCTGACCCCTTTTCTTTTTTGAATCAGATAATGAAAGTAATGACCCTTCCCAAATATTGGCCGCAGTCGAAGACTTGCTTTTTGCTGTTAGAAAAGACTTAGGGCATAAGCACAGTGGTACAAAGAGGGGGGATATTCTCAATTTATATGTCAATGATGTGTATAGTTATTTCCCAAGGGGAAGTAAGCATGGAAGGTAGGGGGATTGACCAGAAAGGGCTACAGTATTGCTACCGCAGCCCCTCAAAATATGACCTAGATAGGTTCATTTTTCATTTGTTTTTGCCAAGCATCATCAATGAAACCATCTAAACAAATATCAAGCATAGGATGTGCGTGGATACCAAGTTTCACTCGATTCGGGGTAAGGTGCAAAACACCAATCTGTATAGGCTCAGAAAAGAATTCACCTATAGATATGTTTGGATTGACTTGTTTGCTTAGAGAGATGGAAAATGTTTCAAAGGATTTGCGGCGAAATATAAAGGTTTCGTCGGGGGCGTGGCTGAATTGTGTAGGCATGGTATGTTCCTTGTGGTTACATTGAGTTACCTGCCATCAAAAAGTCTCAATCTTAAGGTGGCAGGCTGCACATGGGGTTGAGACTACCGCACACAAGGAAACGGTCACCCGAAGGTGCCCCGTACAGCCCACCATAAAGGGTCATACAGAAAAAAAGACGCAAAGAGGCGTCTTCTGCCTTGTGTGTTTGGGGTCTCAATCCCAGCCTGATTTGTATCAAGCACGAGTACTCTAGCTTTATGCGCTCAGACTGTCAATGTTCTGAATCAGTTAGGCCTAACCAGCTGGGTCAAGCGGATCGGCCTACAGCGGTGCTTTTAAGTGAGGATGAAAATTAAAGGGTATAGTGCTTGGTTAGCTCATAGCTGGCCGTCCGCTTACCCAGAACGTTAGATTTCATGTTGGCCAAAATAAGGAGATATGAAGAGGCTCGTCTTCGGTTTGGTATTCAAATCCAATGCTACTGCCTGATGAACAATCACTATCACCTATTGATTAAGACCCCGGAAGGTAATCTCGGTCGGGCGATGCGTCATATTAACGGTGTTTATACCCAGCGCCATAATCGACTTCGCAAAACAGATGGCCCCCTTTTTAGAGGTCGATACAAGGCTATTTTGATCGAGGAAGATAGCTACCAGCTTCAGATTTCTCGCTACATACATCGGAACCCTACCGAGGCGAAAATGGTAAATACTTTGGAGAGCTATTCATGGAGTAGCTACCCTATTTATTTAGGCATGAAACCCACCCCATCGTGGCTATTTCGGGATGAGATTTATGGACAATTAGGGGGAAAGCGCCAAGTTAAGGCAAAATATAGAGCATTTATCGAACAAGGCATAGATGAAGAGATTGCAGCCTTTTATAGCAAGGGGAATCAGGTGCCTTACCTCGGTAGTGATGAATTTAGGGCTTGGGCGTATCAACAACGCGATACCATTGATGAGGAGGTTAACCAAAAGACATTGCAACAATATCGGCCAGATATTGATCAGGTGATGGGTAGTGTACTTGATGCTTTCTCGGTGGAGGAAGCATCAATTATGGGAAGCCAAAAGGGGCGGCGTGAAGAGAATATACCTCGTTGGGTTGTGATGTATCTTAGTCAAGAGCTATGTGGTTTAACACTGCGTCAAATTGCAGATCGATTAGGGTTGAAACGAACGGGAAGCATACCGACGACTATTGGGAAGCTACGCCATA
>JAFLJP010000029.1 GCA_022712945.1 Gammaproteobacteria bacterium
GGCTATTCAATTTGTGTACAGCATCTAAAACTTCTCTTTTTGTCACGTCAATTAACTCCATTGCCTTTGGGAAGTATTGCCTCAACAATCCATTAGCATTCTCATTCTGACCACGTTCCCACGAATGATAGGGCTTGGCGAAATACGTCTCGCACTGTATCGTCTTCGCAACCTCATCATGGTATGCAAACTCTTTTCCATTATCGAATGTAATCGTGTTTACAAAGTGCTTTACCGGGCTAAACAAATTGAGCATCGCATCGGTTACATCACGCGCCTTTTTTCTGCTTACAGGCAATGCCAGACGTAGCTTTGATTTGCGTTCATCCAGCGTGACAAATACACCTTTATGCCCTTTACCAATCATGGTATCCGCTTCCCAGTCACCGACCCGCTCACGTGTATTAACGATCTCAGGTCGTTCATCAATATCCTTTCTGTTAGGGATGCCACTGCGGTTACGTGGGTGTGCTGATCCATAGCGCTTTCTATAGGTCTTATTTTGATGGCGAAGATGCGTATATAAATTCCCACATGAGCGTTTATCTGACAAAATATGTTGATAGATTGTCTCATGATGAAGCTTGATAACGCCTTCCTTGTCAAGCCTGCCAGCGACCTGTTCAGGACTCCAATCCTGGCGGATATAACCCTCTATGACATCAATAAGCTCAGCCGTCATATTAATCGCTTTTGGATTTGTTTTATGGCGTTCATTTGCCATACGGCCAGCCTGATTGTGGCGGTAACCTCGCAACCCTTTATTGCGACCTACCTCCCGGCTAATTGTGCTTTGTGACCGACCAAGCTCTTTGCTGATTTCTGATAACGTCCTCTCGTTTTTCATTGAAATTTCGATATAATGTCTTTCCTCAAGACTCAGGTGTTTATAGCTCATTTGTAGCCTCTGCTTTTGGTTTCGTAGCCTTGCATTGTAACCCTGAGTCTTGTTCTTTTCAGGGGATATGCCTAACTACCTTCAGAGGTTATGCACTTATCATACGAATTCAGGCATCATTGCAACGGATACAACGGCAACAAAGGGTGTTTTATTGAGTGAGCCGCGACCTCGTTTACCGCCTCTATACCCCCCCACTATGCCCCCCCGGTTCGCAGCCTGACCGTTAAACTTTCAAACCTATAAAATCAAAAATATTAGCATGTCGCCCGTCGCCAACAGATCCTCAAAAAAATAGTACCTGAAAAATAAATATAAAATACACGCAAAAAGGTGTAGGCATACACCTAATTAGGTGTATAATTGATTCAACAGTAACAAACAAGGAAATAAAAAAATGAAAAAAATCATCGTTAAAGCAGACGCAGCAATCAGGGACATGGAAAACGGTACAGTCAACGGAAGAATTAACGCAGCATGGAAGCCAGCGTTTAAAAGCAAAACATTTGTATTAAAAGGCAACTTTGGTGGCAGATATGAAATCAATGCTAATCAAGGCGATAAAGTTTCTTTCTTAACATTAAAAAATTGAGGCGATCAAAATGGCAAAAGAAGTAAAAGCAAAACTCGGAGAAAATACAGTTTTAGTAAGCATGTTAGTTAGTCGTGACGCGCTTACAATTTACCCTTACATTTCCGAAACTGAAGCAGATATGACTGTTTTGTGCGCTGTAGAAAAACAGGATTATTTAATCAATGAAGAATCAGGAATGATTGAACTACAAACTGACTGGAGATCAACCGAAAAAATTGCAATAAAACCAGCTTTGTTTGATGAAATAACTAAGGGCAAATGGGACTAAGAAATGATTACTGACTATATCGAACATGGCACAGCAACGTTAATCCGGCAATTACTAGCATTGGATTTTGAAAATAATTTGGTTGCAGCCTACATTCATTTAGTTATGGATGGCGAGCCACACTCAACCCTGGACGATGTAATTGACGAGATCAACCAGCAGCTAGGCCTAAATTACAAGGCCCAGCGACTCATGGACTGGAGAAATGGCGCTAGGAGCTGCCCCAAGCGCGCATCAAACTACATGAGATGCTACCTCCTTCGCTTCCTATTTGCTGACAAGGCGGCAGAGGCACTGATGACGCTACTAGCACTGGAGCGTTGAAAATGAAATCACTGGATCTATAACCTAACCAAACACATCGATCTGGACAAATCCATCAGCCCCTGGGCCACCGTAACTCCAAGAACCACTCCCACCAGTACTTCCACCAACACCTCCATCAGCCGAAATTGTCGCTGCTGTTGCTATATATGATGCACCGCATTTAATATAAACAAACGCAGCACCACCACCACCACCACCACCATTTGACGTGCCCCCACGATACCCATTCTGGCCGTTAGCCAAAACCGATGCGCCGCTCGATATCGTGACCACAGGGGCATCCAATATTATTGCCGCACCGCCCCGACCACCCCGACCATCCCCCCCAGAATCACCACCACCACCACCACCAGCACCCCACAAAACAAACGCCTCGGGGTTTCCCGCTATTAAGTTAAAAATATAATCTGGTACCGCATCAACTGGATTGTAAATATCCCCGCCGCCAGGCAAATTAAAACGCAGGCTATCACCACCACCACCACCACCGGCACTGGTATCAGCATAGCCACCACCACCACCCGGGAACAAACCATCTTCACCATCAGTACCCGATGGATACCCACGAACACCACCAACACCACCACCACCAGAACCACCTAAATGTCCGTGAATAATAATCTCTACCGCTGCACGCACGCGCACAAACCGCTCGACACTGACCACAACATTTGGATGTATCAAAAATGATTGGCAGTTAATCAACCCACTGATCGTGGCAGCCGCCGGATAAACAAGATCACCTTGCACGCCAACCATACTACCAATCCCTACCGCCGACGGCGGGCCACCTTTGGCCATGCGATCCAGGACTTCCTGATCTCGGTCTCTAAACCGCCGCGCCATTCTGAGGGAAAACGAGTCACCCGCCTGAAGATCGGCATCTGTTATTTTATTGGCATCTGAAAACTCAGTCACAACTCACCCCTTTAAACTCTAAACTTATACCCAGGCCCGCCATCTGGCGCCCGACCAAGATCATCGGAAATACATCCATACGCCTGTTGCTCTGGCGTGCCATCAACCCATTTGAGAGGAAAATCATCCGGCGCAATAAACAGCCACCGGCCATCCAGCCCGGTGGCCACCGCCTCATAGCTGTATTTTCCCAGGCTCACCCTGTCGCGCTTGGTAACCATAAACCGCCGATATTGACTGTTGCCAAACTGGTCTGGCAGCAACCCACTCTCAATCTCGATTAGCTCACCCACAACCAAAAGCGAATCTTTTAGCTCAACCGAAAAGCTGATTTTTTGCTCACCGTCTTTGAACAGCTCCACGATGCCAGATGAGATATCCCGGGCGACATTGACGCCGTCATGAATGCGATGAATCCAGCGTGAATAGATTGGCTTACCCTCCCTGACCTCACCGTGCCCATATTCATGCTCAGAATCAAAATTGCGCACTTCAACCGCATTCAGAAACCCGCCATCATCCAGATCAGCAGCTGGCATATGATCATAATGAAGCTCTTGTCGGGTAATTCGGTTACCCGCCTGGGCATCAGTAGATGATGATCTAAAAATGATATTCGACCGCTCATCAATTCGCCGATAGCCAACCCACGGATACGCAGGAGCCAGCACCCGGACACTAATCCTCTGAGTCTCATCTTGCCAAATATGGGTATTAGTCTGCCTCCTCAACTCATGCAATAAATCCTTTATTTTAACTTTTTTAGAGACCACAGCGGCAAAATGAATCCCCCGCATAAACTGGTCTTTAACTGCATCAAATGTAGTCCGGGCAATTTCATCATCATCAATGCCAGACATCATCAGCAGCTCTCGCATAATATCCATCGGATGCCCGGCAAACGAATGCACCTCTTGCACCCCGGCATCCAGCTCATGCAATACGGGTATGCTCCACCCATAGGGGTTATACAGCCCACGTGACAACCCCGAAAATGTGGTGATGCCGGTCTGTTGATCGACCTCCACTGAGTCATAGCCAACAATTTCATCATCGATACGCACTAACCCGGTAGTGTATTTTGTTTGATACGGCCTTATTTTTGTATCCACACCACTCCATGATGACAGCTGCAGCTGATCACCATCAACATTCAGTGCCACAAACAATTTACCATCAGTTTTTCTAGGAATTTCCTTGTCTGTCAGAGCAGTCAAACCTTTAACCGTGATTGTTATTTTTCCACCAGATTGAGTGACATTATCAATCACCCCCTTAAACTCTTGCTCGTAGCCGTCCAGAGTATCGGGATGGCCCATATCAAAACCATTCCACACCGTGACCCGACGGCCCTTATAGTACCGATGGCGCTGCAGCCATCGTCGCCAATATGTGCCGCCCACGGCCACTTGCTCAGTACCACTGGGTGCAGAACGATTAAGCGCATCAACACGATATGGATCAACCGCAATGTCGCTATCCGGCTCGTCAAAAAAGCGTAATTTTGCCTTTGCCAAAACGAGCAACGAATCAGACGTGAGCACCTGTTGTGCGTGTATTTTACTGCTATCGAGGTAGGGCCGGGTGATGCCATCCAACACCACTGGCGTTGAATTCAGACAATAGAGCTCCCGACTGGTTTCCGGTTGATACGCCGATGGATACCGGCAATTTGATAGGGTTTTTTGACACGGGGCACCCACCCAGCCGCACGGCGAAACCCCACACTCATGGATGCATTCGTCCATGTCCATGGTCACCACCGTTGATGGCTGGCGTGATACCTGTGACAACCGGGCGTTGTAACTCGACACCCGCATAATCCCACGCGGCCCTGGGTGAGCCACCCGCACCCCCAGCACAATCGCGCCACCCCGAAAATTAATATTGCTGGTACGCACCCCGGGTACCACCGCCCCGCCAGATAGCTGCGGCGAGTTGACAAACGTCATCGACCCACCCATATAAACACCGGGAACCACTGCACCACGAATTAGATGTATCGTGTCAATACCAATATTGACATCAACAGACCCACCCGCGCTAACCGATCTCTGTCTATTGCCCCCACCCGGTAGTGACGGCGCATAGGCACCGCCTGATAACACCGCATAATCCACATATAGATCACCACGACCGGTAACCATTGACGGCACCACCGCACCACCACCGATCTCAACCCCGACGCGCACAACGCCACCGGCAAAAACGCCAGGTACTACCGCGCCACCATTTAGCTCAACATCTTCAACACCGCCCTGGTAAACAACAAATCCAGACAGATCCTGCGCATCAACATTGCTACTTTCAGTAACGAAACCAGCAGATTCTTGATGATAACGCATTAGATGGCAGCCACTCTAACAGATGGATTAACCCACAATGAGCGACCGGACTCATACCGACCCAAGTTCACAATCACCACAATCATGCACGGGTTATCCAACGCCACATCTAGCGATAAAGAAACTGATCGCGACCCAACAGGCGCAGCCAACCAGGCGATGGCACTAGAAGAAAGTGGATCACCACCCACTAAAACGCGACCCGATGAAGTGCCTGACTCAACCGATCCGGCTGTCTCTGCAAAGCGCACCGTAATCCACGCCTCACCATCCAACAACGCACTGGTGTAACTCTCCAACGCATCAACCGTGATCGTTTTATTACCCGCTACATCAACATAAACCCGCATCTCAATAGAATCAACAGGCGTAACGCGACTGCAGTTAACAGATGCATCTAGTCGCTGCGATAGCACCGCGCCATTAATGTCGGTAAACACCGCATCATCATCCGGCACTACCACCGCATCAGTGAGCACATTTCCACGGTAAGTATATCGGCGGGTTTCCGGGTATCCCGCCCCAAAATCACAACCAAACATCTCAACCAGATCATCATCAGATGTTAACGGACGACCCGCATTGACCACCACCTGCCCGCCATTAAATTTACTCCGATGAAATCGGTAGATATTGGCATCATATGTCGACGATTGAAATGAGCAGAGCGGATACGCAGCATTGATGCCAGAGAAATCACACCCAACCATATCACCCACACTAATTCCAGTATTTGCATGCGGCCAAAAAACAGAATAACTACCACCACCACTCGTCGGCATTAAAAACACCGAATCCTCAAAACGCCAAAAAGGTTGATTAATAAAAATATATTTGAACTGGTTATTAGTAGCCGCCCACTCAACAATGCAGCGCAAAAAAACCTTAGCCCGTCTTCCGACGACGGAGATATTACTGGTACAAACTAAACGCGTATCAGCAAAATCAACATCAGATTCAACATTAAAACTAATCGCCTCAAAATAGTCGCCAACAATCCGCAAAAAACCGGAAATTAGAACATTACCCGAACTAAAAAGCGTGGGCGTGGCATGCTGAATAACAGGCAACCCAGTGACTCGATCAACCACCAACATCTCAGCGTATTGCGCCTGATTCGTATTGTTTGCGTACAGCCCCACACCAACGACAGGCTCGCTATGATCAGATGATTTGTAAATCACATCGCCCGGCTGCGCCGCCACCCATGCCGCTGAATGCTGGGTATACGCATCAGCCCAACCAGATCCATCACCCGCACCGACCGCCCCAGACCACAGATAAATAATAGCCATAGCCTAAATCCCGTTGTGATGCTGCAGCCACAGAGAGACTATTTTTGCATTGCCACCAACAGTGAAAACGTTGGTAGACGCTATTAAAGCCTCGTTGTCAATACCCACATTGAGCAATATTTCACGACCTGAATCATCTAGATTACTAACAATTGCAAACGTGCAAATACCGTTGGCATTGGTTTGTATATCCGCACCGATGTCATTAAAATAAAACCGACCGGTGGAGTCAACAGCACCACCCGCTGGCGTGCTAACTTGACACTCACCGAGTAAAATATTATTAACGCCCAACGGCGGATCAGCCCCAACCAAAATTGGACCACTGTAAAACATAAAAATCTTGCCACCCAGCCGGTCGCGTATACGCCCCGCCAAATCCTGATTCATCGGCTGCGCTAAATAAACAATCGGATCAGCCACACCACACCCCCATTTAATACAGACATAAAAAAAGGCCGCTAAAAAGCGACCCTTGAAAATACAACAGAAAAAACCGAACTACGAACCAACCAAACCCAGCGTCAGATACCGAAAACCACCCGCCTGATACGGCGCTTTGAACTGATCATCGGCCACGCGCATCAAATAAATATCACCCGGCGCTGCGGCGTAGTTGTGCAGCCAATAAAACGGCACTTTGCCCGCCAGCCTCGCCAACCAAAACGGCTCATAAACAGCCCGGTACCACCCATCACCCACAAAGGGAATGTTGACACTGGTGGCCGTTGAAATGTGCGAGACAGCCACCCCCAGCAGTGCACCACCTGATGCCACCGCCACCTCGCTTTTTTGCGATCGAATTATCGGTGCATACTCACCCGCAATGCCGCGCTCAAAAACAAACGCTTCACCGATTGATAGCATGCCAATTTTTACCGCCGCAGACTGTCCAGCAATCACCAGCCGATAGCGCACTTTATTCACTGGCGCAAATCGCCGATAAAAAACCGCATCATTTGCAATAAATTCTGTTGCAATTATAGCAGTTACATCACTAGCAAAATCATCGTCACTACCCTCCAGAGTAACCGAGGCTCCGGCACTGCTCAGGTTGTGTTTATCCAGCAAAAAATCAGAGACAACCGTACCTGCCAGCGGTGCCCAATCAATAACCTGAGTGCCATTATCTACACTCTGCCACCACGTATAACTGCGCCAATCGACCAAAAACGCTAACGGAAAACCCGCTGCCGTACTGGTTACACTCAGCTCATTAATCGGTGGAGCGCCGTGAACAATCATTGGATTCATACAATATCTGCCTCCAGCTCATTCAAATGCGGCTGCAACTGACGCGCCAGGGCGGTTTTGTCGACCTGAGTTAACAGGTCTCCATTAAGATAAATTTTAAACTCTTGCGGTTGAAGCGGCTGGGAAGGCCCAGCAGACAAACCTACCGCAGACCCAGCAACCGGGCCGGGAGAGGGAGCAGAAGAGACACCACCACCGCCACCAAATTTTGATGCAAACGCCGTTATTGCCACCAGCGCCGCCAGGCCAGCCACGGCAGACGAACCAAACGTCGCAGCACTGGTCACCGCCGCCGCCGGAGCCCACGCTGCCGTTGTTACACCAGCAGCCACCACGCTACTGGCCGTTTCTGACGCCTTAATCGACTCACCCATTGCGTGCTGTATCAACCGCTGAGTGCCAATTCTCACCAGCGAAGAAATCACCTCTTTTGCCATTGAGCGAGTCAACGCCCGCAGCGACTCACTTAGATCTTTTTGATCAACCACCGCATCCGCCACCGCATTTCCTATGCCGCTGGAAAATGAACTTACCGTATCCGCCCAAACCGCACCCCAATCAACCGCTGTTTGCGTGGACTGCTCCAGCATCAACGCTTCTTGCTCTTGCAACAGCGCCGCCCGCTGGGCGTGAAACAGAGTCTCCTGCTCTAAAATAAGGGCGTTTTTGCGTGCCTCGCCTGCCAATGTATTGGGTATAATGCCATCGTCATACGCCAATTGAATCATCGACACCCGGGCCGCCCACGACTCACCCAACCGTTGCTCTTCGGTCATTTGCGACAAAGAAAACGCATCCGCCTCACGCTGCAAACTCAACTCCAACGCCACCAACTTCTTGGCCGATAGCGCCTGTTTTTTTGCAGCCGCCGCATCATCCTTTGCCGCTAACTCAGCATAGGCTGCCACCGCTGCGGACACCTGCCGATCGTATAGCTCACCATCGCCAAATGCCGCATAAATATCATATGATTTTTGCAGCTCAGCATTCAGCGACTCAACCGGTGATCGGGTAGCACTAAACGCCGCCTGATAATCACCCGCCAGCCCCGCCATAGCCGTGCGCTGCTGACCAACCAAAACTTCAAGCGCCGCCATTTGCGCTGATATTGCCGACCCAGACTCACCATCACCCGCATCAAAACTCTTAAGATTATTTTTAAGAATCGTCAGATTATGGCGCAGCGCAGAGAGGTCTTTATTGTACTTTTCCGCATCACCAAAAATACCAGGTACCCCAGCACTTTCCAGCTTTCGAATCGCCTGCTGATAATCAAATATCTCAGCATTTATTTTGCTTAATTTGACATTTTTAGTAGCACCATCCAACCTTAAAAACTGATTGACCAGGCCCTCGGTTTTGGCATCCAGACTACTGGCACCCAATGCCACACTGGCCAACCCACCCGCCAGCGCCGCCAGCCCCAACGGCCCGACCAAAACACCCACCGCACTACCCAGCAATTTACTGCTATTGGCAGACACCGTCATTGCCGCCGCGTGGCGCTTTTCAGTCTCTGTTGCCACCCGGGTCACCTTACTTTTTTTACTCAACGAGGTGGTGTAGGCGTAGGTGGTGGTGATATTGGCCAGGTTTTGCTCATACTCAGCCCGCAGCGCTTTAACAAAACCACTAGATGCGTCTGATGTTGCAATTTTTGCTGCAGTATAAACCCCCGCCGCCACCGCACCGGCAACCATGACGCTGCGCACTGCATCCCCATTGCGTGCAACCAGCTGCAGTGCATCGCTAATCGATTCAGATCCCGCGACTATCCCCGGGCCAAATGCCACTAGCAGCGACTGGCCGACTGCATTAATCGAGGCGTTGGTTTCGCCAATTGCCACATTGACATCAGCAATCCGACCAGCCTCTTCGTCGGTTAAAATATCCCCCCGTTCCCGGGCAATATCCCGCAGCTCCTTAAACTTTGCCGCATTATCGTCGAGCAGTGGCAACAGCAGCGTGCCATCACTAACCAGCTGCTCCATCAGCGATCCACGCCCAGCCGTGGTTTCAATTTTGCCCAGCTGATTAGCTATTTCCAGTAGCTGTTTTTCCGGCGTTAATTTCGCTAATTCCTTGGCATCAAGATTTAGTTTTTTGATCGCGTCAATACCTTCACCACTACCAAACTCGGCGGCCTCACCGATTTTTTCTGACAAATCCTTGAACATATCGGCCATTTTTGAGCCGTCAAGGTTGACTGTTTTAGCGGCAATTTGCCATTCAGATAACGCCTGAACCGACATGTCCAACGCATTCGCATACACCATCGCCTCTTTAGCGTTAATGGCTGTCTGCGTGCCCAGAGCTACCAACGATATCCCACTAATTAACCCGGACAATCTACCAATATTGCTATTGACTGTGGACACCGCACTGCCGTAACCGCGCATCGCTGCATCGGAGGTGCCGATTTTGCGCTCAAGCCGATCAAAATTACCATTAACTGAGCTAAAAGCTTTTGCCGTGGCATCATTCGCTTTTAGCGTGAGTACCGTTTGTGACCGACCGCGCTTAGACATAACCACCCCATAAAACAGGCACAAAAAAACCGCGATTAGCGGCCCATTAAACTACCCGTAGACTATTTTCAATCAGCTCCATCGCCTGTAAATAGAGGTTTGGCTGCTCATAAACCCCACCCCCATAGCCCGATTTAACCCCCACTGGCATTACCCCGTTTTGGTAAAACCGATACAGCCTAAACCAGTTTACTGTTTGCGCATTTATTAACGATTTGGGGCAATTTGTAGTTGACTCCAAAACCCCGGGAAACTCCCACCAAGGCGGGTTAGGGTGGTGACCACCCTCGCACACCCGGTGCGTGCATTTAACGCAATCGAAATCATCCCTGTTATTTTCAACCTCGATTGCGATTAGGAGTTTTTTTGCTGCTCTACCCCCAACTCTGAGATAATAATGATCTCCATGGCCACCTGCCTGATGTAAACCGGCGGGATGCGACTAATGGCCGCATCTGAATAAACCAGATCATCACCACTCACCGGATCTAAAATATTAGACCAACCCACCAGTCCGCCGCCAATAGCCACCATGAGCGCCTCATGTGTATACGAGATAGTGCCGTTTGATTGATCAAATCGAGACAGTGACATCACATGACTATGCATCACCCCATCAAGCGGGCGTATAGAAAACGCAGATGCACCAACCACCTCCTGACCATCATCACCCAGCTGATCTTTCGGTATAAACCGGCGCTCAGTCAGCGCCGCAATCGCAGAAATTGCCATAAAAAACCCTTATGTATAGGTTAACGAAAAACTACCACTGACACCGTCAATCATAAAATTGACCCCACGAGCGTGCTGTTTTTCGCGGTCTGATTGAGAGACATCACTGTAACCAACCCCCGTTAAATCAAATTTAACTATCCGACCCGGCACAGTGCCTATATCCCCAGTTGTCAAACCAACTAGTTCACCCGCCTGCATTTTCGCCATCCAATCGTATGTGGCTAGTGGTGACAACATCGGGTCAATCGACCCCGTCATATCTCGATCAACAATCTGCGGACTAGAATAACCAGCCGGGGCGTTCATATCTTTTGTGTACGCCACCTCATTACCCAGATCAATCGCCAAACTACCCACCGATGCAGCGTACCCATCAATCATAAACCCTGCTCCACGCACCATCGCCGGAGCAGAATCATCGTAATCAATCGCTGGCAACGGATCCGCGATAACAGAATCGTGACCGATAAACGTGTATTCAGCAACACCAGCCGGGGCCTGAGCATCGACTTTAAACGAAACCTTACCCACTGCATCCACCAATTTATGCAGCACTGCGCCCTCATAATAATATATGGTGACCATCTTCAGATCGGTTTGTACATCAGTGTAGATGCACGATGCCCCAGCATTTACCGTCAACTCCAGACCACATGCCTGCAACGCAGCATCCTCAGCCGGGGGGGCTGCTACAACGCCAGATGGGCGCAATGGCGCATTAAACGTGATCGCCTTTAAATGCCCGCCATACAACGGCCGCAACTTACCAAAACCGGTGGAGAGTTGCTGCTCATGCATCACCAAGCCTTCGTTTGACCAGCTCAGTCCATCAACCAATAAACCATCAACTAACGGATCTGGCAAAGCATCAACGCCAATATCTGGCTGCAGTTTGATCATTAAAGCTTCACTTTTTTTCAGCGACATCCGCCTCACCCTCCGACATCAATTCATCAACCTCAGACTCTGCAATCTGGCCATCTTTAGCAAGATGCATTTTCGCCCGTTTTCGCGGTTTTCTAACCGACTGTACCGGCTCCTCAATTACCTTTTTTCCCGCCATTTCAACCCCCTAAAATTCGCGACTAAACTCGCTGTGAGTAAAGCGCACAACATATTCAACCAGCAATTTACCGTGCTTAAACTCAGCCGCATCAACCTCTGGATCACCATTGCCAACCCATTCTACAAACTCGACAAAATCTAGCCCAAAATTCTGACCATTGGCCATCAAAACCGCATAAATTTCACTTTCGATTTGATTTATTTTCTCTTCCGGCAGCTCAATTGCCGGGTTAACCACTACGTTGATTTGCGCTGCAAAAAACAACTCAATTTGTTGATGCCCCATACTCGGATCATCTACCGGATTAACCCGGCCCTGGCGTATTTCCAGGCACTCTGTAACCGCCTCAGACCAACGCCGACCCCGCAATCTGGTGATGTTAATTCCGGTAGTAGCCAACCCCATCAACGACTGCTCAACGCCCCGCATTACCTGCTCTATTCTGCTCATATTTTTTCGCCGTTCTCAGCGCCCGTTCAAATTGCCGTTCAAAAATTGACATAAACTCAGTGGCAAAAACCCGCTTGCCAACCCCGTAAAAATCAAGCCTCTTTTTATAAACCGCACTTTTAACAAATATAAGAACAGGCTTCGCCCCGCGCTTTGTGCGCTGCCAAACAGCGTGGGTACCATCTATATCATCAACAAAATAGACGAGCCTTTTGGCCCCTTTGCTGTTATTTGTCATATCAGATTGCGCACCCAATCCTGAGATTATTTGCTGCATCTGCCCCTGCGATATATTGCCAAATTTGTTTTTACGCATCGCCCGCGATGGCACAAAATACATACCTTTGGGCATTTGATAACTTCGCTGCAATAATCTCTCAGAACGCTTTAACTCGCGTGGCCCGCCTTGGATTTGAGCTTTTAAATATTTGTCTTGATTTCGCCAGTCGTTCACCCAAATTCTCACCTGCAAATTGCGCTTTGTGGCCCGATCATATTTACCGATATAAACTAAATTTTGAGTGGGACGGGTCGGTTTATCAAAAACCCGATTGGCTTCTGCCTTCTCCTCTTCACGCACCCTAAACGCCACATCATTCAGCGTCCACGCCGTGGCCTGCGGTATCTGCTTTCTTTCAATCTCGCTAAAAAACGCCTTTGAGCGTTCAATTTCTTCTCCGAAGTCCGGTATCTCTAACTGCAAAATCAGCTCCTGGACAAAAACATATTGGTCAAACCATCAGCAATCCGTAGCTCACTTACAACGTAATAACCACCCTCATTCTGTCGATAATCAACATCAACCTTTAGTCCATCACCATGGGCAATAAGGCCAAAATCATCAATATTCACCACCAATTTATGCAGATATCCAGTGATCGACGATTCACCGATCGCTAAAAAATCTTTATACCAGACGCCCCGAGCAGTCACATCCCCCATTAGCACATTGCAGTTGCCTAAATGGCTGACAATAGATTCAGCCACTGCACCCCTTAAATCATCACCCTTTACCGGCATGCGACCCCCATAAAATGGCATAAAAAAAGGCCTTTCGGCCCGTTGGTATAATTAGCTAGTCGATCACATCAACCATAAAATCCCGCTCCAGTTTTCGCCCGTTTTCAGTGACCACTCGCATGTGTATTTTATAGCGCTCACCCGCAGTACCCGCAGTAAAATAGGCCAGCGCATTATCACCCTCAACCAAAGTGAGCGACGTCCCTAACAAATCGGACCCTTCAACCTGCCCGATATTATCAATTTGCACACTGTCAACTGACGCCAGAGAATCACCATCTGAGATCATGCCGCGAAACGTGATCCCCCAGTAATCCTCTTCCCACACTTGCTTTTTATGCACATACAACTGGGTAGCAGGATCGCGGTACATTAAACCGGATCCAGGAACTCATCGCTCCACGCCGGAATCGTCACGCTGTCGCCTGCAGACATAATTTTGTCAGCGCAGGTAGTTACCTCCAGCAACAACCCCAATGATCTATCGACTAATGCCACGTGATTACCAGTACCGCTGGCTGTAATCGGCACCGCCTGTTTTTGTGCCATAGTCACCCGCCGACCCGACACACTGCCTGCTGATTTAACAAAATCACCGCCCGCCATTGCAACAGCAGCCAACACATAATTGACTCTGCACGTTAAAACAGCAGACCCATCTGCAACTGTATCCCCAGGCGTAACCGGGTAAACTGGCGGGGCCGCGCCGGTTACACCTTCCGTAGTGACTTGATAACAAAACCCGTTACGCACAACCGGACGCAACACATCATCAACAGCTACCGCCGCCAAATCAATCCTAGCATCAGCGTCCACACCCTCAAAAAAAGTTAACGGCTGCGCACTACAAACGGACTGTTGGTTGGACGCTGCAACAACATCCAAAGGAGCATCTAAAACCTCAATTGCGGAAAATTTACCCACCACTCACCTCCTGCCCATGAGCAATATTATTAACATTCAGATCATGAACTACAGACTCACGATCCTGACCAGAATCACCCACAAAACTCACCCACCCAAACGATTTATATTTTGTCGCTTGATCTAGCGGCAGAACATCAGACTCACCACCCCGCAAACAATAATCCCCATCCCGAATCAACCCACACGCAATAACCCCCTGCAACATAAACACCTCCACAAAAGATTAATTAAAAAAAATCACGCGATTTAGCAACGATAATTACTCGCCCACGACTACGCGCCATAATCACATTGTGATTGCCAATAAATTTTGCCACATCAAATAGAGTTAAATCACTGCTCATACTGTCGTGCAATAAATCATCAACAACCAAAACCACATCACCGGACAATTGCACGTCATCCATCACAAGCGCGTGACGCACATCATCGACCAAAAGCTGATGATCCGCACTCAGAACAACATCATCCAATTGATTGGCATGCCACAAACCATCAACCAGCAACTGATAATTAGCCGTCACTGCAAAATCATCCAGCGCATGAACATGCGCCAACCCATCAACTAACAAACTAACACTCAAACTCAAATCAGCAAATTCAACAGCATGTCCGTGCAAACTATCACTCACAACTAATGGCTCGTCTGCGACAACTGCAAAAGCGCCGACATCACCACCATCGTGGGCCGTGCCCTGCAATGCAGGATTAGTCGGCACGTATGCCGCTTCAACCCACGCCTTTATTGTCCTAAAATCACTGTATGCAGGGTCAACCACAGCAGGGTTGCCGAGCCGGTCATACCCCGACGCTTTAAACATTTCGTAATAAAGATTTCGCGCGGTGCCTGGGCCACCCTGCAGTGCGTCGTAATCGGCCATTCGGCGGGGCGCGTGTTGAAATTGAGGGTCAACAAATAGATCACTGCCACCAAAACCCGGATCACCGTAGCTGACACCGGTGATAACGATTGTCGGGTACGGATTAAAATTACCGACTTGCGCCGGGATGTGATGGCAGTTGTAGTCCAGTGTCGTGTATTGATCTATCGCTGTTGGTATTGACGGCTGGATAGCTGCAAAATCCAGCGTAGGCGACGCCCTGTAATCAACTCGCAAATTGCTCCTGCCGTTGACCACATACGGGGCGATCACCTCGTTGGTCTCCTGGAGCATCGACGGTTGACCCTGACCACCTGCCAACGTGACGTGAGTACAGTGCTCATAATCCGACGTGCCTATACTATTGGCTGCAGTCGAGTACCACGGGTTGCCGTTTATTATTAGACTGTTTGATAATTTAACCCCGCCGTCACGATGCGGCAGGAAATTAGGTCCACCAGGGGAATCAAATTCGACAAGAGAATTCGTCACCAGCGCTTGCTGAGCTAGCGGCGACACTATTGACGATCCTAGGATATGAGCATTGTTACGATCGGCATAAACCATTATCTCGTTTATCTCAAATACCTCGGCATCCAGCCTGATGTTGATCTCTATGCCATTGCCTGTATATTGATCCATTATCATTGGCCCACTCACAGAGACATAGCCGCCGCCAAAGTCTTGGTACCGACCATCAATCGAGCAAGCAAATGACACCTCAAACGCTGGGTTTGCCCGTGCGTTTTTGCGACCTGTTGAAATGCGCCTGGCCGCACTGGTGCCCGACAAATATATGGATCGTAAATATCTACTACCAGCCAGCCAGCCAGCAGGGAACCGTGCAGCGTAGTCCAAGCAAGAGCCTGACGAAAGAGGGTCAATTATCACAATCCCATCAATTTGGCAGACCGCATCAACGTGATGAGTAGCGCCGACACCCAGCCGCAGCTGGCCGCAGGATGCCCATAAAAATCGACGCATTTGGATGTTAAGCGAAGCTGCGCTGTTACCGCGCTGATGCATGCCGACAACTGAAGATGTGCCGCAGTTGTAAGATTCAAAATCGGTCACATCGATGGTGTACCCAGCTGTAGCAGCAACATCACGCCAGAGCCAGTGATAACCAGCAGCTGCTCTGAATACGGGTTTAATGCCGCCACCAACGGTACGCCAAACTGACCCCGCACCCTGCGTGATTGTCCAGCTACCTGCGGTCGCGATCAGATCAGTCGAGCCGTGGTGAGTCAAAGCGCCATTTAGCGCAATATGCCCCCGATATTCGAGCTGATTGTTAGTGATCAGTTCGCCGCCCGCATCAATCGTGATTGATGCTGCACCATCACCTACATCCCAAACACCATCTTGAGTGACCACAATCCCCACCGGGACAATAATCGACTCCGGCGCAACCGGGACTATCCCCGTATCCCAAATAGCAGGGTTGCTATGTAGCCCCGTTGCAACCGCAGTGGCCATTCAGTTTAGCGATCCAGTGAGCACCATGGTGACCGTGACATCAATCTGCAATTGCAGATTAGACGGCGACACGGGTGGTTCTGGCACAACAAACGTCTCCGCTACTGCATAGTCAGATGCTAATCCGTCGCGCTCTGCCCGCACTCGACAACTGATAATGTCACCACTATCCGCAACAAAACTACCAGCCACCGTGCGCTCAGGGGTGCTAAACTCAGCGGCTACGGTATCTCCAACAGCACAATCCCCCACAAATAAAACACCGTCGCCGGGGTGATCCCACGCCACGCTGTAATTAACCTGGAGCGCCATCGCTTGGCTTGACATAAACAACATCACAACAACCAAAAAAACCTTCATATATGCTCTCTTTTGTTTAATAAAATAGACACTTAACGCCCGCAAGTGTGGATGTATCTGATATTCCCATGCTTTCGCTCTCGCTCTGTACAACCACAAACTGGTGGGCGCACATGCTCATGCCTGGATTCACTGGCCCCCTGAAAATGTTTATCTAACCACGCACCAAGCAAAAAAATTTCATCGCTGGGGGAAGTAGGGCTATACACCTGGCACCGCGTCTAAAAGCAATTTAATAGCTTTAGTCATCACTAAAAGGTATGCAATAACCACAATGTAAAGTGCGCAATTAGCTAATTTGCTCAAATTCCCGACCTCCGCGCAAAATCATTTAAAGCGGCAACCACATAAGATAAAAACCTAAACATCGCCAAAAATAACCTGCAGTATCGCCGCCTTATTTGCCGGATCAATCAATCCGGCAACCGACAAAATTTCCAAAATGACTACGTAAAAAGCAATCCTAAAAAAACGAAAACCAAATAAGCTGCCAGCGCATCTGAAAAAAATAGTCCAAAGCCATTTAAATTTTGATTTTTTATATTGTCCGACCATCGTCTGCTTAATGTCCGCATTTTCACCATTACTCCCACATCAACAAATTAAACCGATGCCCCGTTTTTGATCAAATCGGCAACAACCGACGTAATCAAATCAAGTAGATATAATTCCTGTTTTTCGTCCAATAATGGGATATCAACCAGGTCATTAACAGCATCCCTTAGTTGAGTGAGCAAAACAGCAACATCGTCATCACTCAGCCCGTCATCAAACACGCTCACAAACCGATATATCGATCCAGACTCTGGCAAAAAATCATCGACCAGATCAAGTACATTCCCGGTCACCGACTCAATTATTGTTTGCTCAATCACCTCGGGGATGTACTTAATATCGATGCGCTTATTGATTTCTGTTGCAACTAAAACTACCGCTGCTTCTTTTTCACTCATGTCAAAACCCTCTATTTACTATTGCCTATCAAACTACTCAGCTCAAACTACTCAGCTCAAACTACTCAGCAGAGTCGGCATCAACCAAATAACCCGCGCCGGCATCAACAATGCGCTGCACATCGGGCGCTTTAATGCCGTATTGATCATCCGGCAATTTGATACGACTAACATCACTGCCCGCGCCGATAGATTTACCGTTACCGATGTTAATGGTGCCGGTTAAAACTAGATACTGGACCTGATCCGCTGCCTGATCCAACGCGTTACCGCCTTGTTTATTGGTTTTTATACCCATGATTACCACTCCAAAAAAGACATATAAAAAAACAGCCGCTTAAAAAAGTGGCTGTTTTTATGAGCTAGGCGACAGTAGTGCAGCCCGAGCTATTGGTACCGACCGGGATCGGGATCACCGATGCCTGAGTCATCAAATATTCAACCGCCGGATCATCTTGATCCCAATTTTTTGGAAAACGGCGCAGCGGCTGGTACCCGGCGCTTTTATCCAAAATAGCCCCGTAGGCCATCACACCGTCAATGGCTGATGAACCCCAAATGACCTTGTTATCTGCCACATACTTAACTTTCGCACCCGCACCATCAACATAAAACCCGTCATATACCCAGATTTTCATTGTCCCCAACAAGCCCTTAAATGACGCCCACTTTGAATTATCAGGCCCCAACTCCAGACCACTGGATTGAGATAGACCTTTAGTTTTATCCAGCATATCGAGCACAGACTGAAACTTAGTCAGCAATCGCCAGGTCACCGAATTCATCACAATGTCAGTAATAGGCGATTCCGAAATAGCGTTCCACTCCTCAAACTGATCCAGCGGATTTGCATTAGCCACATCCGTCCACACATCAGTGCCAGCTAGCACAATTGTATTCGCCGGTGCCCGCCCGAAATCCACCTCAGCCCGTGGATAATCGTCATCCTCTAAAACCACTCGCCCGGTCAACATAGCCTGAGCAACCATTTCCTCCTCTCGACGAGAGATCTTTTTTTCCTGCTTGGCTAAAAGATCCACCACTGTTGCATCGCGACGCTGACTTAAAGACAGCACACCGCCAGCCTGCTCGCCCGCTCTGCGCTTAATCACATGATTTGGTCTAATCACATCTTTTGGCTTGAGATACGCTGGTTTAATCCGCCGCATTACCTGCTGTTTTGTAACGTCAACCTTGCCAGCAACTAATGGGGATACCAGCGGTGCGATACCCTCATCGATCTCCATCTTATCCAGATCGATGTATTCGTCATCACTATTAACCATATTCGGGAAAAACAGCATCAGCAAAAACGGGGTGAAAAAATCCTGACGCTTGCGAACCGCTAACAGCGTCGATGTATCAAAACCACTCATTTTATTACCTCACAAAAAATTAATTAGTCAGTTAAACAGACAGACTAGAAGTAGATCTTGATACCAGACCGATCAAACGCCATACGTTTTAGCGCCTGAGTAGCAAAACTCGCATGCCACAAAACAGCCACATCACTAAACCCACCTGCTGTATAAAACAGACAGTTTGTGGCCGCAGCAGATGCATCACAATCGTGCACCACGATGCCGATCGGGGTTTCACTTCCATCACCCGCAGCCAGATCACACTCCACCAGATTACCGGTGGCGGTTACACGACCAACCACCCGCCCGCGCAACAAAATACCACCCGGCGTTAACAGCGAGTTATCTGTTTTGATTTCCGAACTGTTTGCAATCAGATTATCAGGATCTAACTGCTCAACAGACGACCCAGCAATACCCACATCACTCATGACCCACCCCCGATTTTATTATTTACATTTCCAGTGCCGGTCGCCATGGCATAACTGGCACACATGCGATCGGCATCACTCATTTCAGCGCCATCACCCACGCCACCTTCAACCCCCAAATCTGGCTGCTTAACACCCGCCATGGCATCGCCCAAAACTCCAGCCGCCGGTTTAACCCCAGCACCTGCAGCCAATAATGCCGCCTTGGCATCACTCGCACTCATAGAGGTTTTAAACGCCAGATGACTAGCCAGATCAGGATTTGATTTACCCTCATCAGATCCAATGATCGACTGGATGCGCTGTTGCATTGCAACACCCGCATCGACAGCAGGCGGTTCATCAGTAGTCGCCAACGCAGCCGGTGCCGGTGCCGCATCAACCTTCTTCTTGGGCGGCTCATCAATAGCCGCCGCGACAGATGTGGGCGCTGGCTTACCTGTTACCGTTGTTTCAGACATGCTTTTATTCTCCATGCTGGTTAATGATTTTGGGGCTACGCCCCGCTCTGATATGAGTCTTTCTAGTGTTTCATCCAGGGTTTCAATGCCGTCTACAAAGCCGACATCCAACCCCTCATCACCGATATAAACTTGTGCCTGCGTATCAACCACCGCCTGCAATTCCATACTCCGATACAGTGCTATTCGTCCCGTAAATAGGTTGTACAATTTAATACAAATATCTTCGTAGCGCGCTCGCACATTCTCTGGCAGCGGCTCAAACGGATTGCCATCCACTTTGTGATCACCCACAAATATGTTGGTTATTTTTACGCCCATATCCTTGATCATTTTTGACTGATCAATATGGCGCATCACTACACCGACAGAGCCGGTACACGCAGTAATCGATGCCCGCACCTCGCTGCACGCCGCCGCCATTAGCTGGCCCGCAGAACAGGCCATGTCACTCACAAACCCGACAATTCTCTTTTTGCCCAGTGATTGATAAATGAGATTGGATAAATCAAACACCCCGGCCACTTCGCCGCCCGGTGTGTCAAATACAAACAATATTGTGTGCACCGCCGGATTATTCAGCGCGGCATGAAAGCGCCGGGCCACCGTCTCATATCCCAATATGTATGTGCTGTCTGCCTGGTAACCACCTCGGTGGGCCAACGCACCGAACACCTCGATAATCGCCACACCCTCAATAATCCGGTATCCACCTTCGCGGACCACATCACCCTCTTTTGATAAAAACGCAGAGGGTTCTGGCGCGTTATCAATCTGCACGCCAATGCGCTCTTGGATGCCATAAATCACTGCATCCAACTTTGATGGCAATACCAGTAGCGGCACATTAAACAGCTGGCTGGCAATTAGCGGATTACGTACTGCTGTACTCATTGTTCATCCCATAAAAAAAGCCGCTAATTAGCGGCCTGTTTTTTGTTAATGTTTTTTTGATTCTGCTAATCAGCGGGCTGTTCCGGCACCATGTATCCGCGCTGATCATCCCCCCGCAAAAGCCCGCGTTTTTCTAACTCTGCCTGCTCAATTTGCCGCTGATTTAACATTTCAATCCAGTCTAAACCCTCTTGCGCACAAGCATCTTCATAAGTTTGTGTACCCATATCAGCCTTTAATTCCATCGCCTTGGCTTCTTTCAATGGGTCAACATTGCCTTCAGCTGGGCCAATCCAACGACACCGGGTATAGGCATCTTTTTCAGCATTAAACGACGGCGCGTTAGATGGCAATTTGATAGCCCCAATATCAATCGCTTCCTCAAGCCACAGAGAAAATATGGCAGTGGCAAACGGGCTGATAATTTTCACCCGCCGCGATTTGAAAAACTTTTGAGCCTCCATCAATCCGGCCCGGGCACCGCTGTAGTTGGTTTTTGTGTAATCCCGTGATAGCTGCTCATATGTCAAATTGTAAGTGGCAGCCATGTTACGCAAAAACGACGCCTCAAACTGCTCAAAATTTGGCCCGCCAGCCTGCGGGGTGCTAAAGCTCAAACGTTCACCGGCATATAAATGCGGCACCTTAACCCCGTTAACTTTGACTCCAACATCGCCGTGGAATTCTTCTTTGCCATCCATAATGTCGTCAGCCAGCTCGATAGCCTCTGCATCAGAGCCAAGCAATTCAGCCGCCTGGGAAAAATTGTAGTCTGTCTCAATTGTTGCCGCGTACATTGCGTCAACGATCGCCCGATCCATGCTGATATCCTGAAATTTTTCCAACTTAAACGCGTTTTTTATCATAGCCGCCAGGCCGGTTTTTCCACGGCTCTGACTTGCTCGCTCCTGCTCAAAAACATGGATAACCAGCTGCCGGCCCCACCGAGTTTCCCGTGGAATGTACTCCCACTCATAAACATCACTGCCATTTAACATCATATCGCTGGATAGCGCTTTTCTGATCCAGTAACCAATTGCATCCTCTTCACGACCCAATCTCACCCCGGCCCGCAGGCGCGAACTATCCAGCCCATCGTTTGGATTACTCAAACGAGACGGATCGACCATTTTAATCGCCGAGGCATATTTGCTACCGCGATTTGGCAACCATCGAGGCACACTCAATATTTCACCCGCCCCCAAAAACTGGCGATATCCCAAACCAATCAGGCCTGAGAAATTATTATGCCTGGTGGCATCAATATAATTACTGGCGCTGTAGGCATGATTGCGCCATTTTCTTTTTACATATTCAGAAAACTCCATTGCCCATTCGGCATCCATACCCAACTCTAAATAGTCAGGTTTATAGCTAAGCGTGAGTTGCGACCCAATAATATTATCTAGATGGATTTGCGCTCCACCTTGAATCTGCCCGTAGTTGCGCATTAGGTCATTTGACCGCGCATTCAGACTTTTTAGATCTGGCAACAAATCAGCATCGGCGCTACGCAACGGCGGATTAAAACTAGCCATATCCCGTCGACGATGTCCACCGGTGTAACCGCCTGCAGACATGCGCAGCGGGTTGCCCTGCAAATCAATCAATAATTTATTGTTACTCATCGATCACATCCGAAATGTTACAGAGCCACGACGACGACCGGGGCTTAAAGCACCCAAATCAGCCTCAATCTCTGAAATATACTGTTGCAAATTGCGTTTTGAAGTTTGATTGTATTGCACCGATCCACCATCACCATGGGATACACTGACCACCATTTCACCGCAATTGAGCGCTTTCAGTGCTCTTCTGGCACTCTCCAAATCTTGTTGTGTATATAGCGCCATAACCTACCCATTTAATCGATTGCCTGACCTGCGAGGTTCAGATCTATCTCTACGAGACCGCACCGAATTTTCCTTTTCAGTAATCTCACGAACAACTGGCGCTGCAAACATATCAACCTGCAATATTTTCTTTTCCAGTTCGCTCCACTTTGAGTCGGTCATAATGTGCACACCTAACGATCTGGCTGCATGTAGTGCATACTGCTCACAATCCCAAAACTCCACCGGGCAACCCACTTTCGGCTGCCATATTTTTTTATTACGCATGGTTTTAGACGGGGCTTTTATCTCACCAGTCATCTGCCTAAAATAGTCAGCCCGCATCTGATCACGATTGTAGTAGTGCATTCTGCCAGCGCCAGAGCCCCGTAGCTTCATTCTGCCATCAACTAAATCTTTTGATTTATGCGTGCCGATAATATAGACCTGCAAGCCATGCTTGCTGGCCTTTGTATTTTTTTTGCCCTTGGTATCCACAGAGCGGGGCCGGGCAAATATCTCTCGACTACCGTAATCGTTAGATGAACCCTTGCCCGCCATCACACCCAGTCGTTGGTGTTTTCGCACAAATGAGTAACCGGCATCTGAGGTGTTGCCGTCCGAACAATCCACGGTTGACGCAGTAACCACCAGATTCACGCCATCAACTTCATGCGGTACTGGCGCTTTCAACATTTTTGCCAGCCAATCCCAAACTGCATTTTTCTTATCTTTTACGTCACCGTATTCCTCACCGGCATAAAGCAGCCAGCTCTGCTCATCCCGACCCCAGCCTTTTATTTTCAGGGCGATCCGATCATGCTGAAGATCCACGCCCGCAGTGACAATCAACACGCCACGCGGTGCAGTTAGTTCACCGTAATCTTCGCAGCGCTCCCAAAGTTCTTCTTCATCCAGAGCATCAGCAGACTTGTATTCATAGGCGCGGCCTAGCTTTTGGTTGACAAATTTAATCATCAACGATTCGTCACCCTGATCAGACTGATGCCTGGCAGTGAGGTAATCTTTAACTACATCCGCAAGGCTGGTACCAGGCAAACACACATAGAGCTCACCCAACTCCATAAATCCAGCCTTGCCGCTGAATGACGCTGTGGCTACCCAGCCTGCATTTTTATCACCCGCCGCTACTGCATCATAGATAGTGGTTTTTATATTTTGCTGGCGCTGGTAATCATTCCATTCAGACTGACAATGCGGGCAGACATAAACCGACGTTTCAGGTTTTGAAAAACCATAGATAACGTGCTTATCATCATGAACCTCACCCGTTGACTCATCGATATGAACCGCGCCATCTTTGCCATACCAATCAACATTTTCCCAATCCAGCACATGGACTTCACCGCAATCATGGCAGCGGATCGGAAGCACTCGCTTATCGGTACGATCAAGGCGAGCCTCAGTTTTAGAAATCCCTTTTACAGTGGGCGTACCACCCACCAACATCTGTGATCCGGGGTAACGTTTTAGGCGCTCCTCAAGAAGGCCAATTGAATCACCCTGATCACGCACGTTTTCACTGGTATCATCGGGCTCTTCAACAACACCCAAGCCAACCGATGAGGTTGATTTGACGTTGCCGGGAGAATTTGAAGCGACAAGCTTTAGGAATCCGCCAGGATAAGTTTTCATATCCCAGCGATTGCCAGACTTGCGCGTTGACCCAACATCAACCAGCTTGCGCACTGCTGGCGTTGCCTGCAGGGTTGGCACTAACTTTTCATCGTGAAAGTTCTTGCCGTCTTTCTCTTTTGCAAACAGCACAATGATCGGGCAAGGGTCGTTCTCGATGAGCTTGGCAATGTAGCCAATCAAAAAGAACGTCCAACCGATTTGCGCGGCTTTTACCAGCACAACCTCATCAACAGAGGCATCATCCAACGCATTCGCCACGCCGATAAAGTAAGGTGAGTTTTCAAACGAATAGAGACCGGGCCGCGGACTGGTTCCTTCAGGAATATGGAAATTACTCTCGAACCACTTCCGAGTCTGCACCTTGATCTTCGGCGAGAACACCGTCGACACTACCAACAATATCCTGGCTAATGTGTTTCGCATAGCCTTGTATTCTTGTGGTTGTAGATCCAACAACTCGATTCACCATCTCAGTATCGATCTCAATCTGATATTTTGTTTCTATCTGCGATTTAAGATCATCAAACCCTACCGTTACCTGCTGCGCGGTATAACCCGCCCAATCCATTAAAGGCCGCTCAACATCCTCAAGCGGCACCAATGCACCTAGTTTTTCGTGATACTGCAACCGCCCAAGAGCTGCTTTAACAACTGACTCGTCTGTCCGAGCCTTCGTTAACTCTGACTGCTGATCGCCACCACGGCCAGCAGCTTTATCTCGTAAATCGCGAATGTAAGCCGTACGAATATCTGCCAAAGATGAGGCTGTCCAGTCAATACCAAGCATCTTAAGGACATCACGCGCATTCCTCTCGGACATATCAAGATGATTGGCTACTTCGACTTGCGTTGGCGGTGCTTTATCTGACATTTTTATGTGCTTTATGTACTTTTGAACAGAGCCAATAAGGTTGTATTTATCCTGACCAGTGCGAACCACAACCCCTGCATTAGCAAGACTTTTTAAGTCTTCCTTCGAAACATCCAAAACACGAGCAACAACATCACCAGACTGACTAAAACCATCACTCATCAGGCAGCCTCTCTGATGAGACCTCATCAAAAGACCGACCATCATCAAGCAATACCGCCTGCTTACCTGCGAAATTCTGCCAACGATTAACTATCACGTCACAGAAAATAGGATCGAGCTCAACAAGCCGGGCTTGGCGCTTTGATTGCTCTGCTGCAATTAACGTAGATCCACTACCACCAAATAGATCCAGCACTGTCCCACCGGGCGCGCAGCTATTCTTAATCATCCGAGAAACCAAATTCACAGGTTTCATCGTCGGATGCTCAATATTTCGCCTGGGCTTCGGCTCACGAATTACAGATGATGCAGCATCGACTTTTAACTGCTTAACAATCGCAACCAATTCATCGTGAGGTAAACACGATGGATCAACCTCATCATCAATCACCGTGGTTTTATTTCGATTCCCATACCAGCTATGGGCTGCACCGGGCTTCCAGCCATAGAGTATCGGCTCATGCTGCCACTGATAGTCCTGCCGACCGAGAGTGAATTGATTTTTTACCCAGACCAAACACTGCTTAAGTGAGTAACCAGATTCAATCATCGCTTGTCGAAAATTACGCCCCTCACCATCCGCATGTGCAATATAAATTGGCCCACCATCTACCGTGTTTACATAAGCAGCCGAAAATACGTCATACAAAAACTTGTAGAACAATTCACCATCCATGTGGTCGTTCTTGATTTTCTTACCATTACTCGATTCATAGTTGACGTTGTACGGAGGATCAGTCCAAACCATGTCCACCAATTTATTATCAAGCACAGCAGCAACATCGGAAACTATTGTTGAGTCACCACAAATAAGACGGTGTTTACCCATTAACCAAATATCACCGCAACGGGATACAGGGTTAGATGGCGCCTCAGGGACATCATCAGGCTCAGTCAATCCAAGCGCCTCAGATACATCCAGCAGCGCTGACAGCTCATCAGCATCGAAACCAAGAACATTAAGATCGTAATTAGATGCCTGAAGAAACGCCAGCTCTCGATTTAGAGCATCCTCATCCCACGAGGAACTCTGCGCGATACGATTATCCGCAATGACTAGCGCCCGCTTTTGGTTTTCATCAAGCCCATGCTTAACAACTACCGAAGCGGTGCCAAATGGTACATTGCGTATCTCACGATCATCACCATAAAGCCGCGCGGCTGCCATGACCGCGCCGTGCCCAGCCAATATGGTGTATCTCTCATCAACAACAACAGGTCGAGTCCATCCGAATTCAACCATTGATGCCATTATTTGTGAAATTTGCTCATCACAATGCAAGCGGCTATTTGCCTCATGCGGCGATAACCTTGATATTACAGGGAACTCTATTTTCAGCGATTCGCTGGATATCGACTCATCTTTAAAACTAGACACTAGTGAGACCTCACAAAAATCATGATAGACTCATCCCGCTGTGTACACGGCAGGAGAGCCTTGCTTGTCTCACAGTGTTATTGCACTGTGATTTGAGGGTGGGCAAACAGTTACCGCTGCTTGCCCACCGCTCTTTTTCTCATAAAACACTAAACCATCAACCGGAACCGGAACCCCCTATAGCCCCACAAATCTGCAAAAAAACCGGGGCTTAAACTACTCGTACACAGCGGTTGCCTAGGAAGGACCCAAAAAAATAAAATGCTGCATCAATTCGAATCATCACATCATCATTGCCTCTTAAATATTTGCCGAGCGCAAACGCAAAAGCCCCAGCTGTTAGGCCAGGGCTTCGGTTGTCATAACTTTGTTGAGTATGCCATCAAACTACGCCGCTCTCTGCGCAGTGTCAACAGTTTTTTTCAGCGTTGTGCCTGCTAACAGCCATATCAATTCAACTTTCAAAGAATAAAAAGCGCGCTCTTTTATTCCCAATATCTTGATTATCTTACTGTTATTCATCTTAAGAACATATTCACATTTTGCCAGATTAAACAGCAACATCGATTTATCATCACCAAACTTTTGCAACTGCAATAGCGCGCGCTCAACGTCTTGTGCTTTTCTTTCATCAACAGGCACTGACCCGGATGTGATTGACGAACAGCCCAAACTTAACTTAAAACCAAGCCCAGAGGCACTGCCTTGCCTCATGTACGCACCCCAATTTATTAAAAGGTATTCACCCACACTCTTCAAATCGACAACATTAGACATAAAAACCTCACAAATAATTAATAGTTGGTTTATTGCCCTGATTAAAAAATAAGCATTATTATTATTATTATGTTTGTTGTCTTCTATTCTGTTCTGTTGCCGACCTTACTCTAGCCGAAAAATCATATGTTGATTCACCAGGCCGTGGCTGTAGCCCTATTGACTCACCAACTGCTAGTGCATTGAACCCACCACGCTCTGTATTAGCCCATTTTTTGACAACACGCGCATTGTGAGCAAACGCAGTCGCTAAACAGCACAGCCAACCGTGCTCATTGCGCTGTGACGACCTAGCAGACCAAAACCCCACAAACTCCTTAATTACCGCCTGATAACGACCATCGTCGATTCCTGAAGCACTTATTCCTACGGTCTCTTTGCAAACGCTGTTGACCGCCTGGCGATCGGGATTCCATTCGTTATGCATAGAAAACTGTAGAGAGTTAAACGGTAACTCCGGAGGTGGGGTGCTGCTCTTGTTTTTTACTGCCAAATTTTTATCGACAACTAACTCATTTTTAACGGTTTTAACGGTTTTAACGTGAGGTCGTTCAGAGGGCGCTGCTCCACTGGACAATAAAAATTGTTGACATTTATCATAAACAGATAAAACGCATTTAAATAACAGCCCCCTACTAGGCACCTTAATCCAATTGATTAGGCCAGCTTCAACCAGCTCGCTTAGCCTACATTTAAGCGCCGAACGAGACCAAACTCTATCTCGTATATGAGATCCAACAGGTGGCGCATATTCACTCATTACCTCACGCAATGCTTGATAACAAAATCGAGTTTTTCGACCGACATATCCCGTTTTAAAGCACATTCTTGGTCGGATGCCGCACATATAAAGCTTAACCGCTTCCGGACTACAGCCATGTAGTGCATCAATCTCATCTTCAGTAAATTTTATTGCAGATCCCACAACTCACCTCCCAAAACCTCATATTTTTTTTCAGACAGATATTTAATGCGTATTTTGATCACATCTTTAATGCAATCGAAATGTTTTTCAGGCTCAATATCATTAAATTGAGCCCATTGATTAACCGCGATAACTACCCGCCTTTTAAGATCATCTTTTTCTATATCAGATAAAACTTTTAACCAATTTTCAGCTTTAGCGCCAAAATTTTCATATATTGCCTCACCAATTAAATGATTAAAATCACCAACAAAATCAGAAAAACGAAAATCACATTGTTGCGCCCGATAAAAACAGCGTACGTCTCCAATATTGGCACCTGACATCACATCATCAGCCACCTCCTCTGCATTTAAAAAACCAAACACATCACCATCAGAGCTATACACATAATGCCCTTCATCCGCCATAGTCATCCCCATGCGAGTAGTTGCCAAACCGGGTAAATTTACCCTGCCACGTTAGCCTCACGGAGCCAATCGGCCCGTTACGCTGCTTACCAATAATAATTTCTGCCGTACCTTTATCAGAGCTGTCCGGGTTATAAACCTCGTCCCGATACACATGCAATATGACATCCGCGTCTTGCTCAATACCGCCGCAATCTTTCAAATCAGAATTCACCGGCCTTTTATTGGGCCTTTTTTCAACCTCACGATTTAATTGACTTAACGCCACCACCGGCACATCCAGCTCCATCGCCAGCATTTTTAACCCTCGACTCACATCAGATAACTGAGTTGATCGGTTTTCATTTGCCGATGAATGCCCCGCACTCATCAGCTGCAAATAATCAATTACAATTAACCCCAAGCCGCCGGTTGATCGATGCAAGCGCCGCGCAGCCGCCCTCACATCAGAAACACCCATTCCAGGGCGTTGATCAACGAATATAGAAGCGGATTGCAACTTCGCAACCGCACCGGTTAAACGCGGCCAATCCTCATCATCCAAATTGCCAGAGCGAAGTTTTCCTTGATCAATTCTGCCCAAAGAACCTAGCATCCGCATCATTAACTGACTGCCTTTCATTTCCATGGAAAAAACAGCTGCTGGCAGCGACTTAACACATGCCACATGCTCAACCATATTCATCGCCAGAGAGGTTTTTCCCATCGATGGCCTACCGGAAATAACGATAAAATCAGAGCGCTGCAATCCAGACAACTGCACATCCAAATCTGCAAACCCGCACTCAATTCCCGTAATCGCGGAATCACTGTTGTACAGCTCATCAATCCGATCAACCGCCTGAGTTAACAGATCATTTACGTTTAAAAATTGCCCACTCTGCCGATCATTGGCGATCGACAACAACGCCGCCTCAGCACTATCTAGCAATACCGCCGCTTTAACATTGCCACCATCATAAACATCCCGCTGAATACCTTGCGTACAACTCAGCAATTGTCTTTTTATTGATGCATCCCGCACCACTCTGGCATAATAAAACGCATTTTTAGCCGTTGGCGTATTACGCGCAAACCTGCCTAAAACTTGAAATCCTCCAATTTGCCGCAACGAACCAGACTGCTTCATCGCATCGCTCAACAGCATCAAATCCACTCGACTTTCCGCTATGAACAGCTCCTCGATCGCCTCAAAAACCAGCCGCTGATCCTGCCCATAAAAATCATCTGCCGAAACCAACTCCCGCACATCATCCCAAACAGAGTTGTCCAACATTAACCCGCCAACAACGCACGATTCAGCATCCAGCGAGTGCGGTGGCACCGGTAACGACTCACCGCAATAGGGAGCAGGGCCAACATCACTCACAGCCAATCACCCCGGGCAGTAACCAGGCGATTACCGAAATCAGACAAATCATATACCCGAATTTTTGACAAATACCCCACCAATACAAACCCACGATCCCGCATATTGGATAAAAATTTTGACGCCATAATCTCTAACCGCCGTTCCTCGCCATTCCAATCCGGCCAAAAATTTCGGCCAAAATCAATGGCCGTTATACGATGAGACCGACCCAGCAGCATCAGCCCCTCAATCTGCCGATCCGTTAATGGCCTAGCTCCCATGACCAACCGCTATCACTGCACGCTGATAACAATCGGAGCAGGTATTAAACCCTTCCGCTCGACGATCATTAACTTCACCACAACCGCATATATTTGGCCCCGGCAACTTATGCTCACCAGACCGCGCTGCGGAAATTTGCGTACTCAAAACTAAATTAGCATGCTGTTGCGCATAATCACACATATCCATATATCACCTCGGTTGATTCATATTAATATCTCGACCACCACGACTGGCTTCAATTGCCCGCACCGCCCGCGACGCCTCAATCAACTTATCCGCCGCATGCAATACCAGGCACCGGTAACAAACCGCACCACTGCCATCCACCGGGCCATCGCACTGCAAACAACCCGGCATATAAAAAACCACCGGCATCATCGCCCAACATCCAGCGTGTTTTCCAAAATATCCAACTGCCGTCGGGCTTCTTGGATTTCCCGTCGTATTTTTGCCTTTTGGTGATCACTGATAGGGCTATCAACAGCCCCGCCACTCATCACAGACAAATACATAGCACCAATGTCAGCATGCTCATCATTCGCCGCCAAAATAGCTGTTACCAAATTAGGCTCAACCTGATCCGTTTTAGAGACAAATTTGCCACCCAAAATACGGCACATTACATCCAACGACGACGTATCACTACTCTGATTGAGCAGCCGGATATACTCCAAAATATTAGGCGAACGGCCCTCATCACTCGGCAGCAATTTGGCGATTAATGTCTGCTCTCTAATGATTAAATCCCGTGCCAAACCTGATATGCCGCCAGCGTAATTGAGCCCCGTCATATGCAACGAGTTAAAAAAATCCTCAATACCTGGCAGCCTACTCATGTGATAAACCCTCGCATTTAACCGCGCATAAACGAATATAAACTGACACAATCAACCACAGCATCAGCATGAAAAATAAAAAATGGCTGGCCCACAGGGCGGAACCAGCCAGCCCGCAAAATCGCGGAGTGGGACCTAGGAGAGGCCATGAAAAAACAAATTAAGCGGCATTTTGCTGGGCAATATCGTCTGAATATTGCTGATAACCATCGCAGCCCCACCGACCAGACCGGACAGCAGCACCAATAACTTTTAGCTCAAGGTCATTTGTTAGCTCATCCGGCCAGTTAGTAATAGCCTGCCTGGATACACGCATAGCGTCAGCTAGCCTCACATTTGACCCAAAAAAATAAACTGCATTAGATTTCGTCATGACGCAAAGTAAATCATGGTTGACTCATCAATGTCAAACACAAATTACAGCCAGTAAAGTATTATTGACAAATGACAATTGAATTACGCATAAAACAGATTAGAAAAGACCTAGGACTTACCCAGACAGACCTTGGCAACATAGCCAGCGTCAGCAAACAGGCAGTGTCATCGTGGGAAAGAGGCGTGTCAGAACCCGAGCGCGATGCCGTTTTGAAAATACAACAAAAATTGCATATAAATCCAAACTGGATACTTGGCACATCGAATCAAAAATTATTAAACCCAGGAAAGGTCAACGAAGAACCAGCAGAATACAAATCACACCCATCTAGCAAAACAATGCAAGCGGCAAAACTTTTAAGCAAACTCCCAAACAGAGAGCAGGATGAGCTAATCAACTATATCAAAACAAGATGCCAAATAATCCACGCCAACCAATTAAGCGACCAACTGGCCGCCAATTTTATTGCAGAATCAAGCGATCAAAAAAACCAGACTAAATAAATGTAGGAAAATAACTACAACATAATAAGCAAAAACTGACACCCAATAAACTATTAAAAAATATAGTATTAGCACAGGTGTCGCCCCAAACCGCAACACCGAACCATGTGCCCCTATCTGCAAAAAAAGCAACAAATCACTGGATAGACACATGACTATTACCAACATCCGCACAAAACAAAACAAAACCCCCGCCACATACTCTGCAGTTGCTCAATATTGCCATCAACACGGCGTGACCGATGAGACGACCATCTTTATGACACATCAAAAAATTAACAGTATTTTACAAACAGGCAGTGGCGAAAAAGACAGAAATATCCTACAATTTAAATAACCACACCAAAATAGTGGGACATTAAAAGGAACACCCCATGCCACATCAAGACCCAATAACCAACAAAGCTGTCGGTATCATCATGTCAAAAAGGCAAATGGCCGATACCGAAGCATTTAACACCCTCAGAATGGCCGCCAGATCAATGAATACATCAATACAAGACGCTGCCAACATCGTTGTGACAGCGGAAAATATTACAAACAGCAAATAACTGCTACATATTAGCGATCACATTAACCCCAGAAACCACATCACCCTCAGCCCGCCGAGTTGAGCGGCACATAACATCAAGACTACCCGTCCGCCGGGTATCGCTACCCGCAGTATCAAAACTCCATGTTTGCATCGGCAAATTGCCATCCTTAACCGATAAAACGTATTTTGCATTAACTGAAATCACCGTTTTATTCCCACCAATCGACTTAACAAACAGATTCATCGCTCCGTCTAGCGCCACACGCCCTGTAGTTTGTACCGCACTTAAATAGGCACCATCATAATTCATATGTGGCGCATTCAAATCACCACAGTCCACATATCGCTCTGGCTGGCTATTACCGAACGCCAGTGTTAACAACCCAGAATCTTTCTCAAAATTCTTAATGCTAAAAAAACTTTTAGCCGAATACTCAATTAACGACTGCCACACCTCATCAAACGATTTATCTATTTTAATCTCACTACTAATCGGCACCACCGCTCCACTTGGGGCTAAATAGGTAGGCTGCACAACACAGCCAGACAATAAAACAACCAGAATAATTACGATAATACCCATCAACCCACCCTTGCTTTTATGTAAAAAAACAATACTACCAAAAACAAATCACACCCACAAAGTAAATTAGTATTGACTATTCCGGGTAATCCATGCTTTACTTCGAAGCATTAAATCAGAAATGGACACAAAAATGACCACCCAACACATAACCAATCTGATCTGCACATATTTAATAAACATCGGCGTATTGCCAGCCATCCACCCAGGCCACACCACACTACTAGCCACCCGGATCGCCCAGCACCACAAACCGCCCACCGCCATCACCATCGCCGAAATGATAACCATGGCAAAACAGGCATTGGCAGACCACAACCGACAGCACACCCCACTACCGGAGGCAAAAAAAATGCAGCAAACAGCCAGCGTAACCGCCATCGACGATTGGAGAAACACCAACCAAAAAATGGCATTAATACAAAGTCAATTAGCCGAAAAAATTCACGATGAATTTGACGACAAAAAACCATATCACGAAATAAACAGCGGGATTATGGCCGGGCAACACGCCCTGAGAACAGGCGAAACAATGCAGGATAGCCTGTATCACGCCCGCCGAGAGATAAACACCCCAGACTCAATCGCATAACCAACCAACACGGAATCTAAGCAAATGACAACAGAAATAGACATAACCGAATTTTGTGACCCACAAGAGTTGATAAATACATATATGACAGCACCACTCGAGTTAGACGACAAAATAATCGCCACTAATGGCAAGATGATTATTGTCACCACAAAAACAGCCGCTTACCACAACATTGAAAACAACCATCATTTGCCATCCACCATTGAATCCATAATTAGAGACATCATCGAGAATTTAAAAACAACCACATTCAATTTGTCTGTCGACATTTTTGAGCAATTACCACCAAAACCCACTTGTCGTAACTGCAATGGCACCAAAAAAATACCCACAACAGATGGCTGCCCAGAGTGCTTCGGCACTGGAAATGTCAATTTTGAAAATGAATATAGCAATTACGAAATCACATGCGAAAGTTGCAACGGCAGCTGTCGAGCAAACGCACAAACAATAAAGAAGGTACCGCAAACCAACTGCAGATACTGTCAGTCAACCGGCAAGGCATATCACTACGCCACCACCATGAAAATCCATGGCCAACTTTATAGTCCCGCACTTATTAGCATTGTAGCTAAATACCCTAACCTAAAATTAGCAATTAACAAAAAAAAGCATCAATTATTGTTTAAATCAGGTAAATACAGCGGGGTTATTATGGGGTTAATCCCACCCACCACACATACACCCTGCAACAAAAAGCAGGAGCAATAAAAATGAAAACAGTCGCCATCGTAATCGGCCATAAAACCACCTCACCGGGTGCCACAAACACTACCACCGGCACTAGTGAATACGAATTCAATGAGCTGTTATCACGCGGCATTTATGGCGTGTTAAACCACCCCAGCATTGAAATAATGCCGAAATTGATATTCCGAAACAACATTAGCTATAAAGAGCTTCCAGAATCAATAAACAACCACAATGCAGACCTGATCATCAGCCTGCATTGCAATGCATACAACAACAAAACATCCGGCACCGAAGTGCTCTATTACCATCGATCCAGCAAAGGCAAAGCCTTTGCACAACAACTGCAAAAACAGTTAGTACGTGCATTGAAACTAAAAGATCGCGGCGCAAAACCAATCACTAGCGAAGATTGCGGCGGTTACCTGCTAAAAAACACCCAGGCCCCCTGCCTGATTGCAGAGCCATTTTTCATCGACAACGACGACGACCTGACCATTGCCAGAAACAACATGCACCAATTGGTCATTGCATACGCCAAAGGCATTGCTGATATTTTAGTGCCAAAAAATGGCGCAGACACACAAATAAAAACACCAACCGCCACCATAACCATATTGCCCTGCCCATGCTGCCAGTCAACAAAACACCACACAAATATGTGGAGCACGGACGCCGGAGAAATCAACGCTATTGAATGTGTTAACTGCTTATGTGGCGCACCGCTCGAAGCCTGGCAGAACAGGAAATGAGAAATCAAACAATTGAACAGGTGGAAAAAATGCCAACACTGGAAAACCCAATAGCCAACTGCCTAAATACCGAAATACCAATTTTGGCAGTTATTGTCATCATCGATATTGAGATGATTTTGTTGATGTTGTTTATCTAAGCCATCGAAAATTAGGAGAGCAGCCAATGCAACAATCAAAAACACAATCCATCATCGAATCAATAATCAACATATTGATCGGATTCGGCGTATCACTGGCCTCACAAATGATGATATTCCCGGCATTTAACATCCATATATCACTGAGCGAAAACCTGGGGATTTGCGCTTGGTTTACCGCAATCAGCCTGACCAGAAGTTATATTATTCGCCGCTGGTTTAATGCCAGGCTGCATGCGACCGCGAAAGTTTTAGCCAGTCAAGTCAATACCGACTATACAGAAAAACCCAGGCAAACAGGTAATGCTCGAAGCAGCAAACAACGCGGACGAATAAATTGAAATTATTAGACTTATTCAGCGGCATTGGCGGATTTTCACTGGGATTAGAGCGCGCAGGAATGCAAACAATCGCATTTTGTGAAATAGAAAAATACTGCCAAAAAGTACTTAAAAAACACTGGCCAAATGTCCCGATTTTTGAGGACATTAAAACACTAAATGGAGCAGACATTGGACCAATTGATATTATATGCGGAGGCTACCCATGCCAACCATTCTCACTTGCCGGGAAGCGAGCAGGCCAGCAAGATGACCGCCACCTCTGGCCAGAAATGCTTAGGATTATACAGGAGACAAACCCCCGTTGGTTTATTGGTGAAAATGTTACTGGACACATCAGCATGGGACTCGACCAGGTGCTATTTGACCTGGAAAGCGAAGGGTACGAAACGCAAACATTTATTATTCCAGCTTGCGCCGTCGATGCCCCCCACCGAAGGGATCGAGTATGGATTACTGCCCACGCCGACGCGATCAACAGCAGACAAAGAAGTGATCAGCAGCCAAAAGGGCCGCAACCTGGTCGCATACGCCAAAGGCGCGTGGACACCATCAAAAACATTATGGCCAACGCCATTATGCCGCGATCACAAGAGCGGAAAACTATCGCCGGCGGGAAAAAGCAAACGCAATCAACAGACAAGAGGCAAACCATTGAACGAAACCATCGGTGGCCAGCTGAACCCGGAGTTCGTCGAGTGGCTCATGGGATACCCAACAGGGTGGACAGAATAAAAGGGCTTGGCAACGCCGTTGTGCCACAAATCCCGGAAATAATAGGCAGAGCCATTATGGCAATTGAGGAGATGACACACCATGCCCATGAATAAAAAAGAAAGTCTAGAAGCAACCCCGCCCGTACCAGAGCTAATAAAGGCAGAAACTATAAACGGGGTTCGCCATGTTGAGTACAGATAAAAAACTTTATGCTTGTGGAGTAGATAATTGCGGAAACGGCCAGTGTATTCATAAGCTTTTACATAATGAGTTTTGTCCGTGCTGTTACTCACCAATGGTGTTAGTACCAAGCGGCCTTAAATTTTGTAGCAATGATGACGCTGCTTGCGATTACGAAGAGCTGGTTAATGATACAAGGCTGTTCGTTGTCGTTGCTGGAAAATATGACGATCACGATGAAAATATAAAATTCATCAGTAACCCATTACCTTTACGAGCTGCGATTGAGAAGAACAAAGAATACAAAAGTTATCCTTTTTGCCGAATTGAAGATGCCTAATAGGATAGCAACACATAACGATTATTGTTCACCTGCACGCAGAGATGAACACTTAAATTAATTAGCCATAGCAGGTTGCGCATGACGACGAAAACCACGCTGTAGCGTGTCAGAGTGCAACTGCTTGTTATAAATTTTACGGAGTGATTAGCATGATTGCACACAGAAAGGTCTTAAGAGAGCAAATTAAGTACCTAAATGTCGAAGCTGGAGCTGCTACCGATAAATTCAACAAAGGGTATTTTGAAGGTAAGGCTGAAATGGCACAGCTTATACATGACTCACTTGTATTTGGTATTGAGTCTGAAATACGCGATGTGATTAACGGTGATTTATAACGTTGCAAATCACCCGCGAAATAAAGCGGCAATATTAACTTAAAAAGAACGCGGGGCAACCACCGCTTTATTTTGTCGGCGTGAATTTGTCTTGTTATACAGCAACTTTGGGGACTTTAATATGGGACGATTAGTATCTTGGTTTAGCTGCGGCGCGGCTAGTGCTGTTGCCGCAAAACTAGCAATCGCCGACGGCGATCCTGTAACAGTTGTATATTGCGAGGTCATGGAAGAGCATCCCGACAACCAGCGTTTTTTAAAAGACTGCGAAAATTGGTTTGGGCAGGAAATAATTATATTAGGTAATGATAAATACAAACGCTCTATCTATGATGTTTTTGATAAAACGAGGTATCTAGCGGGTCATGGAGGAGCCAGATGCACATTGGAACTTAAAAAAAATGTGCGAAGAGATTTTGAGCTACCAACTGACCGGCAAGTTTTTGGCTACACAGTAGAAGAAAAGAAGCGAATCGATAAATTCATTGATGCCAATAATGAGGTCGATTTCTGGCCAATTTTAGTCGAGCGCGGGTTAACTAAGGTGGATTGTCTGGCGATTGTCGAAAACGCGGGAATTGAATTGCCCACCATGTATAAGCTCGGATATAAAAACAATAATTGCCGTGGATGCGTCAAAGCGCAAAGCCCAGCTTACTGGAAAAAGGTTAAAATTGATTTTCCGAATTTTTTTGAACGAATGCATGAGCAAGAAAAAAGGCTAAACGTTCGCATTTGCAAAGCGACAATTAATGGCGTTAAGGATGTGAGGATGCAGCTAGATAAGCTGCCGGATTGGATTGAACCAATGGATGACACTGTTGATATCCAATGCGGGATATTTTGTCACATGGCGGAAATGGATATTGCTGTATAACAAACATTACAAGGCAAATTCGCCCTGATAACACATATTACAAACGAAATCAGGCAAACCACAACGGAGAACAACAACCGAAATGTCAAACCTCGTAAACCAACAACAACTATCGGACTGGACGGGATACGCCCGCCCAGCAGATATAGAACGTTGGCTTCGGGATAACAATATACCGTTCAAATTCGGAAAATCAAAACAGCTCTGCACTACACAGAGCGCCATCGACCGTGCCATACTCGGAGACTCCAAAAATGAAAACATTGAATTCTAGGAGCACCCCCGTGGGCAAAAAACGGAATAAAAAGGCGGATGAAAAACTACCAAAATACTGCTATCTGCAAAAAGGCCGCTACATATATAAAGCATATGCCGGTCGCGAAAACGGCAAAACAAAGTTTAAAAAAGAGATTCGCCTATGCAGTGCCGACGCCACCATGAGCCAGGTATGGGCAGCCTATGAAGCATTAATGGGCACCCCGCAAAACACCATCAGTTCACTATTCAGCAAATATTTCAGCTCCCCAAAATTTAACAACCTGGCACCAAAAACAAAAAAACAATACACCGCATTTGCTGCCTCGCTCACCAAATACCCCACAAAAAACAAACAACCATTTGGCGACGCAGACTACACCCAAATCACCCCCGGCACTATCCGCCGATACCTCGACAAACGAGACGCAGACGGCGCACCAAAAAGTGGCAACCGGGAAATATCCGTACTGTCCGCCGCACTATCATGGGCATACAATAGAGACATGCTACCCAGAGGCACCATGAACCCCTGCCTTGGCGTGGAGCGTAACCGGGAAACCGCAGACACCAGGTACGTGGAAGACCGCCACTACTACCACGCCTATAACGCCGCCGCCAGCGCCCCCCAATGGTACCTACAGCCCATGATGGAAATAGCCTACCTATGCCGCATGCGCCGCATCGAAATACTGGCACTCACAAAATCGAACATCCTCGACCAGGGGCTAGACACTCTACGCACAAAAGGCTCAAAAGATGCCATCACGCTCTGGAGTACTCGCCTAAAAAACGCCATCAACACCGCCGTAAAACGCCCAAGAAAAATACGCCCAATGCGCGACGCAGAATACTACCTATTTTGCGACACCTACGGCAAACCGATAATGGACGACTCATTCACCAGCGCCTGGGACCGGTTTATGACAAAAACAGCAGCCCAGGCAAAACAAGACGGCGTTGATTTTGAAAGGTTCAAATTTCATCACCTCAAAGCTAAGGGCGTAAGCGATTTTATCGGCGACAAAAAGCGCGCCAGCGGGCATAAAACAGACGCGATGGTAGCAGTTTACGATCGCAAAAAAGATGAAGTCGATGCAACCAGGTGATTAAATAAACCCGGAGTAATTAACTCCAACCATTGATATACGACACCGCGCCGCATATAATGATCTACATGGACTAAGGGATCAACCCAAAGCCGAGACCAACCCCAAGCGGGTTAGAGGATTTCAAAATGCGTAAAACCACAAAAACAATTGAAAAATTAAAAGTCACCGTAAAACGCCCAAACGGTAACATTAAAGTGGTTTATAAAACAGATAGCGTGCGGTATTTAGGTACGGTTGAGAGCGCGCAAAAAAACTGCATCGAAGCAACAAAAGAAGCCGGGCGCGGAGACATCCTATCATTTGAGATCGTCGAAGAAGAAATGCCAATGAGCCACGAAGAAATTAGAGAATTAATCGCCCTTGAAATTGACTGCAACTTTGACGCGCAAGATGCAGCCAGAGAGCGCGACTACAACAACGACATTGGTTTTCATGAATCGGTTAAGTTTGACTCAAAAATCAAATGCCTAAGAGACGAGCTGAAATCTTTTGATGAAAAACACCCAGAAATTATTGCCGAGATCAAAAGAAAGGAGGAAATAAAAACACAACAACAAATCAAAAGCGCATTAAATGCATAAGTAAAAAAGAGAGGCCATTAAGCCTCTCTTTACTCTAACTAACATTTGACAGCCTCAATCCGTACACAAAGTGCGAAAAAATAAGGAGCGATAAAATGCATCATCAAATCAAAATAAACAGGGCTCAACGTATTGCCTCCAAATTGCCGATGGCAAACAAGGAAATTGGGGAGTCAATCCCAGAAGCGTTGATCAGGGAGCTAACCAGTAGACAGTTGGCAGCAGTGGTTAATGCGTTAGATCGACATTGGCACAAGGCCGTCAATCACGCACATCAAGAGGTGGTGGCCGAAGGGTATGTATGGTCTAACAAACACCAAGCTCTACTCGATGTTGTTTATCCAAAGGAGGTCTGAAATGGGACGAAAATCGATCTCTCAACGATTATCAAGCACAAAAGACGCGGCGATAAAAACAAAAATTGCGTCGGACTGGGCGGCAAACTGGAACAAAGAGCAAACCGAACTCATTTATGATTTAGGGCAAGCGGTCAAAGATAATGATTTTGATCAACTCTGCATCATTACCGGACAGCTAAAGGCTGTCTCAGAAAAGCGGCTCTCGGCATTGCCACGAGTAATAAAGGCCTTAATCCATGGCAAATAAAGCCGCCCAAGTGCGCGATGAACTAAACCTCACGCAAAAAGAGGCTGGAGAACTACTCGCTGGCCTTAAAGGAAAAAATGCAAGTGATGCCTGGTGCCGATGGGAACGCACAGGCAAATGGCATGGGACTACCGATGCGCTCTTTAAAATCATCCTATCTCTAAAAATGGCCGAGGATTTAAAAACACCGGATGTTAGCAAGGGGCTAAACGTTGCCCTCAATGCGTTAAGCGATGACGATAGTCACATAACGCCAACGAATAAACTTACATATCGACGGAGGAGATGATGGCTATATCAAGCGAGGCGAACGAGATTATAAAAAGACTGGTTGGCGAGATGTCAACAATAACCCACTGCTACCGTGCAAATATTGAGCACGGGTATGAGTGCTGCGTAGGTAGCTACGGAATGCCAATTCCAGCCGAGAGCAGCGGGGTTATTGTTGACAAAGTACTTGAGGCACTTGCCTCATTAGACGCATAACGACCCGCATTCACGGGGAGCGGGTTTCGTCCCGTGAAATTGATTGAATATCTATTTTTTAGTTAATGCTAATTATTTGCTTTATTTATTCGCACAGTGAGATCTGCAAAACGGCAGGATTAAATTTAAAGGAGTTGTCTCTATTTGCCAACAAGCCCGAATCGACGCTCATTCGCTGGCACAAGGAAAATTACCAACTGTGCGAATTGCTAGTGCGCGGTGCTGCTAGTAAAAAACTTGATGATACCTTAATAAACCTGCATATCAAATGATATGCCTAATCTCGCCATTTTAGGGTGAAAAAAGGACTTGATGGCAATATGATATATGGCTATACTGTATTCAAGAGCTAAGGAAAAGCCGAAACTCATAAACGAAGAGGAAAATAGCCATGACCATTTACATTATCCGCGAACTCCAAAATGCCCAAAGTCAACAAGATGGTGAAAAGTTTTTTGCAAGCACGTTAACAGCAGCAAAACGAAAAGCAAGCAATTTGCAAATGTTCCACGGAACAGTGATGACTATTGAAAATGAAAACGGCAGCCGGGTATCAGTAAAAGAAAACGGAAAATGGAACGACAAGTGAGCTACGGCGGCAAAAGAGAGGGGGCTGGGAGACCCCCGATTGACTCTAAAATGGTCAAAATCCCAGTGGGGTATAAACTACCGCGCTGGCTCGTTAACTGGATCAGAGAGCAGGATAAGCCAGCGTCGCATTTGATCGAGGATGCATTGTGCAAACAGCACCGGTTAAAGCCACCGAATTAGGCATACAACATCGCAAAATGGAAAATAAATAATGAAAACAAACGCACAAATCGCAACGGCATTTAGAGCCCAAAAAAAATGCCCAAAAGAAGGTTTTGTTATTATTTACAACAACCAGGCCGTTAGCTGGATGAGCACACTGCACGACCCAGCCAGACAATCACCAGGCTGCATAGCAATCAACAACGCCGGTGAACAATGGATAGCGACCGGCGGTGATGACTATCACGGAGCCAGAGAATGGAACATCATTACCAGCAAAACATGCACAGATTACGACAAAACCATTACCAGGACATTTGAAAGTGGCGACGGAAAAACAAGGTGCAAGGAATGCGCTGTAATAGATCACCAAGAAAACAGTACAAATAATTTGATAAACCGAATGATTTTTTAGGAATGTTTTTAGGAAGAATTATAAAAAACGCTCGATTTACAAAAAAACCGAGCGTAAACTGTTGTTTTATATGGTGCCGGCACGAGGAGTCGAACCCCGGACCTACTGATTACAAGTCAGTTGCTCTACCAGCTGAGCTATACCGGCGACGTGGGGAATAGTACTCAAAAGCCGTTTAAATTACAATCAAATACACGAACTATTTTCATATTCGAGCGAAGAAAATTGCCCACTCATGATTTCCAACATTGTCTCATTTTGATGCTCCAAAAGCGGACCAATATCCACATGGTAAACATCGCGGCTTTTGTAGCGTGGCTCGATTAAAACTTCAATATTTCTTGTTGTAAACCATTCCAACCGTTCAAGTGCTGATGCATGCTGACTGTATAAACCCAATGATATTGTATTTCTATTTTTGCCTGCCTCAATGACGTAGAGGTCTTTAACCCTCATACCCACCATCTTTTCATACAACCCCCTTGCCTCACGCAGCGTCTCTTGTGCCGGAGCGTAAACCCAATAGCTTTCAATTTCATCTCTTTTTTGAGGCTCACCCTGAATGGGGATACCCGCCTCACTCATCCGCACAACCAATTGATCAAACAGTATTTTACCCAGCTCTGCTACGGCATAACAGTGCCCTACAAACTTAACTTGGGGTGCTAGCATGGGTAACTCAGGTTCAATACGCTCCGAAGCAAGCTGCAGTACCGGCTGATCAACAGACGATACAATAGCCTCACTCTCCTCCGCCACACCAATGACTCCCTGTTGATATAGGTAAAAAGCAAATGCATTTAATGCAATTAGTACAACAATGAAAAACTTCATTTCACCCCCATCAACAGGCAAATAGCCAGACCTTGTTAATTTTCCATTTCCGTTATAACCCGCAGCAATCCATTCAGAACAAGGTTGGCATCATATTCAAATTCATTATCAAGCAGTGGTATTAACATCGGCGCATCTCCACCCGTAATGAAGAATTGGGTGCGACTGCCCAAACTGGCCACAATATCACTACACATTCGATCAAGCATTGAAACAGCAGCATAGAGTGCTCCACCAGTGACGGCACCCTCTGTATCCCGAGCAAGAAGACTAACCTCCGCAGGTAACTCATCTTTCAGACGTATGCCACTGGTACCTTTAACCAATGCGTTACGCATCATAGACAAACCGGGTACAATCATTCCTCCCAGATGCCCCCCATCGGAGTTAACAGCATCAATAGTAATAGCACTCCCACAATCAATAACACAGACCGGCACACCAATGCTTCCAGCATCTGTCGCAGCAATCATCGCCAGCCACCGATCAACACCAAGGCACTCAGGATTAACATAACCATTAATCAGACTCCCTTGCTGCTGCGTTGTTTTGACGATCTGAATATCACTTTGCCAGCGCCCCTCAACCCAACTAACAAACGCTTTAATCACACGCGGAGCGGCAACGGAAGAGACAGCGATCGTTGACTGTTTTTCAAGTGAATTCAACATCACATCTAACTGCACATCGAGCTCTTTGGCGACATATTCAGCCTCACCTATCGATGTAAACCCATCACCATCGCTAACAGCCCATTTGATTCGGCTGTTACCAATATCTACTAAGAACATAAATCACCACTATTTTCGGCAAGGCGTAAACTCACCTCACCACTGTGAATCCGAAAAACGTTACCATTATTCCGTAAAAGTAATGCACCACTATCATCTATCCCCTGCGCGGTACCACACCGCGACTCATTGACTCCATGCAGAACAACTTTTCGCCCAAACATCACATCAAGCACATTCCAACGCTGAATCAACTGGCTCAAACCGCTGATTTGATACTGAAGCAACATCGAATTGATCGATTGCAACAATGAGATAGCAAGCATATTACGGGAAAGGGCGCAGCCACTATTTAATGTCGCCAGATCAACCCACGGCTGGGTGATCTGCTCCGTACCACTCACACCCTTCATATCAACATTAATGCCCACACCAATCACAACATAGCCGTCACCGCTGGGATCACCTGACATCTCTAAAAGGATGCCTGCCACTTTTCGGCCGCGATAAAAAAGGTCATTTGGCCATTTAAGCCCCACCCCGCTAATACCCATCGCCTCAAGTGCATTTACTACGGCAATACCTATCGCAAGGCTTACTCCGCCAACCCCACATTGGGTATCGCTATAACGCCACAGCAGTGAAAAATAGAGGTTCTTTGCAAAAGGAGAAGCCCAATGCCGTCCACGACGCCCTCGGCCTTCACTCTGGAATTCAGCAAAAACAACCGAGCCACCAGGCTCACCCTCTTGCGCCAACCGCTGTAGATAATGATTTGTTGAATTGATAGATGGAAGTACCTTTACACTACCAATCAGATCCGCACCTTTCAGGCCATCTGAAATCCTATCGTGATCCAACAACTCAACACCCGTGGCAAGTCTATACCCCTTTCCGGGAAGAGAGTAGATATCGATACCGTAAAGTTGCAATACCTGAACAGCCTTCCAAACTGTAGTCCGAGTCACTCCCAACTCTTTGGCAAGTTGATTGCCCGAATAAAATCGGTCAACCGATAACTGCTTCAGTATATAAAGTGCAACATCATAAGACATATAAAATAGATCGAAAACTATGGATCGGCGATTCTACCATCAGTTATGGTGTCGATGCAGCGATAAGTAAGGAAAACCAGGAGTGGTAATCATGGGAAATCGCAACACCTATGATGTATAAAAACAGAGAAAGCGACAATGAAATATAAAACAATTTCTTTTTAAAGGTATGTGCTGCATGAAGAGTATATCCAGCGACTCCGATATAGAGCAGCATCACCACAAGCTTCGCAGTCAACCACCCATCTACAAAAGGATATTGATTGATTAAAGGTAGCATCGCCAACGCAGAGAGCAGCAGCAAGCTTTCAACAATATGAGGAGGATACTTAAGCCACCGCTGAGAAAGCCTCTCCGGGTCACGAAGTAAAAAATAGGCGCGAAGAGAAAAACCTGACAACGATAAAAACACACAACTGATATGCGTGTATTTGATTACCTCGTAAATACCCATTCCCTAACTATACAATAAATCGCCCCAACGATCTGTCCACGGTCAAAAAAAAACCCCAATCAGGTTTGGCACCTAATTGGGGTTCTTTAGAATAAAAGCCTGACAGTGACCTACTTTCACATGGGAGCCCCCACA
>JAFLJP010000014.1 GCA_022712945.1 Gammaproteobacteria bacterium
GGTAACTCTAGGGGTGATTAAGCAGAAGATAGAAAATTGCTCCTGCATTTTCTACATACATGCCATCCATGGCACTATCAGCAGATAGCATACGACTGCATGGACGCAGGAGGTAGAGTGAAGCAGGAAGCCAGAACCGAGTAGCCAAACGCCTACCGCAATGGTTAGGATATGGTGAAGGCCTGAACCTGGAGATCAATGAGGAGCCTGTGCAGCTCAACTACCCTACGCCCGACCGGGTTAAGGGGCGTTGGCGAAAAAGCAGCAACCAGCATTGGAGTAATTTGGAGTTAATCGGCCAGTTTGCTTTAAACGTCTTTGGGAACCGCCCCGTGTGGAGCTGCATGCGGGGTGGTGTGGGCTTTCTACACTCAGGGATCGCCGTTATACCGACTATCTATAAGACCTGCGAGAAACGAGTTTTAAGCATATCCCTACGACTCTACACCTCGGAGGCATTTGATGAAAGTACTTACTATCGATGATTTCGCTGCATTTATTGGAATCGATTGGGCTGATAAAAAACATGATATCTGTGAAATAGCGACAACTACCTTGAAAAACACCGCTTCTTCTACATCCCTAACAGCGATCCGTCGGGTATAGCGGATATTGATATGCAGGCGGGTTATCTCGAAAGAGAGTCGCCATAACTCCCTGTTCCACAAAGAGAGCGGGCGATAAAAAACCCGCGAAAGTTGCCTGTCGCGGGTTTTTAGGTAGAGCCCCCATAATAGCTGACTACGATTCAGCCATAATCGGTATCACCTTATCAGCCACTTTTTTGTACTCCTCAATTTCATGAAAGTTGAGGTAGCGATAGGTATCAGCAGCTAACGGTTCGATGGTTTTAACCGCACTCATATACTCGGTAACGGTTGGAATTTTCCCCATCTGTGCACAGACTGCTGCCAGTTCGGCAGAGCCGAGATAGACCATGGCATCTTTGCCCAGGCGGTTGGGGAAGTTGCGGGTCGATGTGGACATCACCACCGCTCCTTCAGCAACCCGAGCCTGGTTACCCATGCAGAGTGAACAGCCTGGCATTTCGGTGCGGGCACCGGCTTTGCCATAAATGCTGTAGTAGCCCTCTTCGGTAAGCTGATGTTCATCCATTTTGGTGGGTGGGGCAATCCATAAACGGGTTGGTACTGTGCCACCAAAAGCTTCCAATACTTTGCCCGCCGCTCGAAAGTGGCCAATATTGGTCATACATGAACCGATAAAGACTTCATCAATTTTTTCACCGGCAACGTCGGAGAGCACTTTGACATCATCCGGGTCGTTCGGACAGCAGAGGATCGGCTCTTTAATTTCAGCCAGGTCGATTTCAATGATCTCGGCATATTCGGCATCCCGATCACCTTCTAGCAGCACCGGGTTATCCAACCACTGCTCCATCGATTCAACACGCCGACTGAGGGTGCTCGCATCGGCATAATCGTTGGCGATCATCCACTTCAACAGCGTGATGTTGGATTTGAGGTATTCGATAATCGGTGCTTGATCCAGCTTGACAGTACAACCGGCGGCAGAACGTTCGGCAGAGGCATCTGAAAGTTCAAACGCCTGTTCAACCTTCAAATGTTCCAGCCCTTCAATCTCTAGGATGCGGCCGGAGAAGATATTCTTCTTGCCCGCCTTCTCCACTGTCAGCAGACCCTTTTGAATCGCTACCAGGGGAATTGCGTTAACCAAATCTCGTAGGGTCACACCGGGCTGCATTTCACCTTTAAAACGAACCAATACCGACTCGGGCATATCCAGCGGCATCACTCCCAGTGCAGCGGCAAAAGCCACCAGACCAGAACCAGCGGGGAAGCTGATTCCCATTGGGAAGCGGGTGTGGGAGTCACCACCGGTACCGACGGTATCGGGCAGCAACATGCGATTCAACCAGGAGTGAATCACACCGTCACCCGGGCGCAGGGCAACACCACCACGATTATCAAAGAAGGCAGGCAGCGTGTGCTGAAGTTTAATATCCACTGGCTTAGGGTATGCGGCGGTATGACAGAAAGATTGCATCACCAGGTCAGCAGAGAAACCCAGGCAGGCCAGCTCTTTCAGTTCGTCCCGGGTCATCGCACCGGTGGTATCCTGGGAGCCCACTGTGGTCATGCGTGGTTCACAATAAGTGCCGGGGCGAATACCATCGACTCCACAGGCCTTTCCGACGATTTTCTGTGCCAGGGTGTACCCCTTGCCGGTATCTGCTGCCGGTATGGGCCGGGTGAAGAGGGTCGATGGTTCCAGGTCCAGCGCTTCGCGGGTTTTGTCGGTCAATGAACGACCGATGATCAGTGGAATTCGGCCACCAGCTCGCACTTCATCAGCCATGGTGGTCGGTTTGAGGTCAAAGCGGGAGATAACCTCCCCCGCCTGATTTTCAATTACCCCTTGATAGGGTTTGATGGTGATAACATCACCCATATTCAATTTTTCAACATCACACTCAATCGGCAGTGCACCCGAATCTTCTGCGGTATTGAAGAAGATCGGTGCAATTTTCCCACCCAAGATAACCCCACCCTGATGTTTGTTGGGCACGAAGGGGATGCGATTACCCATGTGCCACAACACGGAGTTGATGGCCGATTTACGGGAAGAGCCGGTGCCAACCACATCACCCACATAGGCCAGTGGGTTTCCTTTTTCTTTCAGTTCAGCGATTTTCTCCATTGCATCGGGCATCATGCTGACCAGCATCGCCTTGGCATGCAGCGGAATATCGGGGCGGCTCCACGCCTCTGACGCGGGCGAGAGGTCATCGGTATTGGTCTCACCGGGCACCTTGAATACAGTCACTTTGATCTCTTCAGGCATCGCTGGTTTATTGGTAAACCACTCGGCATTCGCCCAAGAGTCCGCCACTTGCTTGGCATAACCATTACCTTCTGCCGCCATTTTGATCACATCGTTGAAGGCATCAAACATCAATAAGGTTTTGGAAAGTGCTGTGACGGCAACGGGGGCAAGGACATCGTCATTTAACGCGGCGATCAGTGACTCAATATTGTATCCACCCAGCATGGTGCCCAGCAGCTCCGTGGCACGGGCGGCATCAATTAACGGTGATGTTGTTTCACCTTTGGTAATGGCTGAAAGAAAGGCGGCCTTAACGTAAGCGGCATCATCAACACCTGCCGGTACACGTTCTACCAGCAGGTTTATCAGAAATTGTTCCTGTCCATCCGGTGGGCTTTTAACCAGCTCTACCAGAGCCGCCGTCTGTTCGGTATCCAGCGCCAAAGGCGGCAAACCTTCAGCTTCACGCTCAGCAACGTGTTGGTTATACGCTTCGATCATTCATTCACCTTGGGTTTTTCAAAGAGATCCAGCGCCGCTATTCTACATGATTTTAGAGGAGACTGCTCATTAGCTGAGATGGCAAGGGCTATCTCCCCGGATCCCTTTAGAAAAGATCCGTTTTCAGTGCTAAAATTGACAGCGATTTTAAAACAATCCTTTGCTCAGGAGTTACGATATGACAGTTGAACCAGAAGAGATCACCCCCAGCGAGAAACTGGAGAGGGATGGCGTCTCTTTCATCAAGATACTCATCATCAGTAAAGTAATCATTATCACCTTGGTGGGTGCTGTAGCGTGGTGGCTGCTAAAGGATATTTAACCGCTTTTTTATTAGAAACCGCGTAACTACTCAGCGCATTCATCTTTTGCCTCAACTCTTCGTTATTTTCGTACTCAATCGGTCACATATACCCATATTCTCCCTCTTTCCGTGCAAAAATGCCTCGATTTGAGGCAAAATCTAAACACGCTGAATAGTTACGAAACCGCTATACAAAATAGATAACAATTTGCAACACAATCGCCGCCATCACACCGGCCAGAACATCATCCAGCATAATACCGAAACCACCGTGTATATTGCGATCTATGTAGCTGATCGGCCACGGCTTGAAAATATCGAAAATGCGAAACAGGATAAAACCCAGCAGCAGCCACTGCCAGCCACTGGGCGCGGCGATCATGGTGATCATATAACCAACAATCTCATCCCAGACAATGCCTGGGTGGTCATGCACCCCCATCAGTCGTGAGCTGGCACCGCAGAGCCAGATGCCAAACAGGGTCATGATCAGGGTGGCGAGCAGATAGATTTCCAGCGAGCCCTGTTGAAAAGCGAGAACAAAGGGAATACCGACCAGCGTACCCACCGTACCGGGGGCTTTTTTTGCATAGCCTGCGCCAAAGCCAAAGGCGACAAAGTGTATCGGGTTAAATTTAGCCATGATTATCCTTTGAAATGCCGGTAGCCCGCTTTTTCCACCGGATAGAGCTTACCATCAAGATGACACACAACCCCCTCCCCTTCGACCACTGTGCCAATACAGCTAATCGCACAGCCGTGTTGCCGGGCGAGCATTTGCAGTGTTGAATCTGAATCGGCACTGGCGGTAAAACAGAGTTCATAATCGTCGCCACCATTCAATGCGGTGTCAATGTGTGCTGCGGCAGCACGAAATGCCGTAGAGAGCGGCAGTCGACTTAACTCAAGCCGTGCGGCAACGCCACTTTGTTGACAAATATGGTCCAGGTCGGCCAACAGGCCGTCGGAGAGATCAATCGCGCTGTGTGCAATTGAGCGCAGTGCGATGCCCAGCGCCACTCTTGGGGTCGGGCAATTGAGTCGCTCCAGAAGATAAGCTGAATCGGGATAATGAGCACCATCCAGCGCAATACCAAGACCGAGTGCCGCATCCCCCAGCGAACCGGTCACATAGATCCGGTCACCAAGCTGTGCACCGGAACGTTTAAGAGACTGTTCAACAGGTACCAGACCATGGGCCTGCAAGCTCAATACCAGCGGCCCTCTGGTGGTATCGCCACCCACCAGCTGTATACCGTGTTGCAGCGCCAGCCCAGACATACCCTCAGCAAAACCGCCCAACCAGCTCTCATCACTCTCTGGCAAGGTCAGGGCCAGCGTAAACCAAGCGGGTTCAGCCCCCATCGCCGCCAAATCACTGAGGTTGACCGCCAGTAACTTGTAGCCAATATCATCACTGCGGGTATTATCGGGAAAGTGGACACCGGCTACCATCGTATCGACAGCGGTAATCAGACTCATATCAGGGGGAACGGATAGCTGCGCGGCGTCGTCACCAACACCCAGCAATACATCGGCTCTGGGGGCACCCAGAGCGGAGAAATATTTTTCGATCAGAGAAAATTCAGCAAGGGCCACGACTGGAGGTAGTGGCTATTTTGTTTTGCTGGGTTTGATGGTCACCTTGACCTCAGGCTTCTTCCTTCGGCTACCCTGACCTTGGGGTCGTTTTTTTGCTTCAATTTCGGCACTGCGTAGCTTTTTGGCAACCCCATCCAGAATACCATTAACATATTTGTGCCCATGCTCGGCACCAAACGTCTTGGCCAGTTCAACTGATTCATTGATTACCACGCGATAGGGCACATCCGGGCGGAATTCCAATTCGTAAGCGCCGATACGCAGTATCGCCCGCTCGACCGGGTCAACCTCATCAATCGGACGATCCAACAGCGGTGCCAGATGGTCATCCAGTTCACTTTTGTGCAACACCACCTGGTGCAACAGCTCCTGGAAATATTTAATCTCGACACCACTCATATCGTGATCAGAGCGGAAATCGTTGTCGATATCCGCCAGCTCATTACCGGTCAGCAACCAAGTATAAATGGCTTGAACTGCACAACGACGCGCCAGACTACGTGCTTTACTCATCGTTAGCTCTCCAGTTTATGCAGTAGATTGACCATTTCAATAGCCGTTATCGCCGCTTCGGCACCTTTGTTACCCGCTTTGGTACCGGCACGTTCAATCGCTTGTTCGATGGTATCGACTGTCAACACACCAAAGGTGATGGGAATGTTGTGTTGCATGCTCACCGTGGCGAGTCCTTTTGTACATTCACCGGCCACGTAGTCAAAATGCGGCGTCCCGCCGCGAATCACCGCACCCAGTGCGATGATGACATCATACTTTGTTGTTGCGGCCATACGCTGTGCGGCAATGGGCATTTCGAAGGCACCCGGTACACGAACAATTTCAATATCGCCATCCTCGGCACCGTGGCGACGCAGGGTATCCAACGCCCCTTCAACCAGGCGCTCAACAATGAAGCCGTTAAAACGGCTCACCAATAGGCCAAATTTGGCACCGTTGACGATCAGCTCACCTTCGATGTTTTTGATATTGCTCATTGTCTATCCCGTATTCTGAAGTTATTTAGAGAGACCTTTGCACGATTCATATTTTCCTTGCTGGAGCGAAAACTATCTTTCGTGCAAAGGTCTCTTAGAGGCACTGCACGAACAACAGGCGTCGTGTGATGCTCTCATTTTAAGACTGAATCAGTCGCCTGTCACATATTCTGTCACTTCAAGACCAAACCCGGAGATACCGTGGGTCTTTTTCGGTGCACTCATCACACGCATTTTATGTACCCCCAGATCGGCCAGAATTTGTGCGCCGATACCGTGATAGCGCAGATCATCAACCTGCTCGGGGTGGGGCAACTCAACGCCTTGGTCACGCATCTGGTGCTGGCGTAGTTTGCGCACCAGATCACTGTCGCTCTCTTGGCCTTGCAAAATCACCAACACCCCCTGCCCCGCTTCAGCAATGTTCTGCATCGCGGTGCGTAACGGCAACCCCTCTTCGCCCTGGTGGCCGAGCAAGTCACGTAAAAAGCTGTTCACCTGCACCCGCACCAGTGTTGGCTCATCACCATCCACCTCACCCAAGCGCAGCGCATAGTGGAGCTGGTTAAAGACTCGATCCTGATAGGTTATCAGATGAAAATCAGCAAATTCATTCGGTAACCGGCACTCGGCAACACGCTCAACCGTTTTCTCATTGGCGAGACGATACTCAATCAGATCGGCAATAGTACCCACTTTGAGGCCGTGTGTTTCGGCAAACACCTCAAGGTCAGGGCGTCGGGCCATGCTGCCATCTTCATTGAGGATTTCGACAATCACTGCCGCCGCATCAAAACCAGCCAACTGGGCCAGGTCACATCCGGCTTCGGTATGCCCGGCCCGCGTCAACACCCCGCCCGGCTCCGCTTTTAGCGGAAAGATATGCCCAGGTTGAACCAGATCTTCCGGCTTGGCATCTGCCGCCACTGCCGCTAACACCGTTACCGCCCGGTCTGCCGCCGAGATTCCGGTGGTCACCCCTTTTGCCGCCTCAATTGAAACCGTAAAGTTGGTCGAGTGTTTGGCGTTGTTATCAGAGACCATCAGCGGCAGACGCAGCTGTTCACAACGTGCCTGGGTCAAGGTCAGGCAGATCAGACCACGGCCATAACGGGCCATGAAGTTGATATCTTCCGGCCGCGTGCAGGATGCGGCCATGATTAAATCACCCTCATTTTCACGGTCTTCATCATCCATCAGCACAACCATTTTTCCCTGACGAATATCTGCAATAATCTCTTCGATGTTATTTAATGCCATACTGTTGTGGGTGCCTCTAAAAATAGTGATTTTTTCGTGAAAGCAAGGAAGTACCGCGCGGAGAACCGGAGTGTATAATGGATACATGAGGATTCGAGCACGTAGCTGACACCGCTATCGCGGAAAAAGTGCATTTTTAGAGGTACCCCTATCTTATAAAACCATGTTCTGCCAACAGCGTTTGGGTAACGCCCCGATTCGTCGGCTCCGCTGCGGCCTCACCCTGTAGCAATCGCTCAAGGTAACGGGCCAGTAGATCAACCTCTAAATTAACTTTGTTACCCACCTGAAAACCGGCCATAGTGGTCTCCTGCAAAGTGTGAGGTACAATATTCAATTCAAATACCGCACCATTCACCTCATTGACGGTCAAGCTGATTCCATCAACACAAATTGAGCCTTTTTTAGCGATATACTTGGCCAGCTGATCCGGGGCCTTGATGCTAAACCGTACTGATCGCGCATCGTTATGCCGACTCAACACCTCACCCACACCGTCAACATGGCCACTGACCAGATGCCCGCCCAGACGTGTGGTGGGTGTTAACGCTTTCTCCAGGTTGACGGCATCCCCCGCCTTGAGGGTGCCGAGTGTGGTCAACGCCAATGTTTCACCAGAGACATCCGCCACAAAACCATCTCTGGGCAGCGCCACCGCTGTCAAACAGACCCCGTTAACCGCAATACTATCACCGAGCTGCACATCCGCTAGGGACATATTGCCACTCTGAATGACCATGCGCACATCGCCCGACTGCTGTTCAAGGCGACGAATTTCGCCAATGGTTTCAATAATTCCTGTAAACATTTTTTACTAAAACCCCGTTACAACGGTCTAGGAGGCTGTCGGACTTGGGGAGTCGTAGCGAGAGAAAGCCATTTTGAGTCCATTTATTTGATCATTTGGGGCGAATATTGAGCATGTTTAACGAAAAGGATCAGAGAAATGGGCCAAAATGGATTTTTCGCAGTCGATTCTTCCTAAGTCCGATAGCCTGCTAGCTTACGACAACTCCTTGTGGCAGTACCACTCACTTTTGCCATCTAATCCACTAATATAAACTGCTTGATGTGCTAATTCAGGCATACCACAACAATACTTATTTACTAAATCCAATATGAGCCGAAACAGTAACCATGCGTATATTTGCTCATATCTGTATGTATTAATTTTTGCTTAAAAATAAATCATTGTGAGCCTAGAGAAATTGTTATTCCGATTAATATTGGACGAAGTTGTTTATGAAAAAAAATCTGCCAGTAACCGAACGTGAAATTCCTTTTCCTGATAATGCCAATATCCTTTCAACCACGGATGAAAAAGGCCAAATCACTTATGTTAATGGTGACTTTGTCACCATTAGTGGTTTTGAAGAGGCTGAGCTGCTGGGGGGAAATCACAATATTGTCAGGCATCCAGAGATGCCTGCCGCTGCATTTGACGATTTATGGTGCACCCTTAAACGGGGTGAAACATGGATGGGTATTGTCAAGAATCGTTGTAAAAATGGTGACCACTACTGGGTGGATGCTTTTGTTACGCCTATTTTTGAAAATGGCCGCTTGGTTGAGTACCAATCTGTGCGCGGAAAGCCCAACCCCCAATATGTAGAACGTGCTAAACAGGTCTACGCACGAATTAATGAGGGAAAAGCCGCTTTCAAGAGCCGTGCGTTATCCACTGAACATAAGTTGGTGATGGGTGTTCTTGGGGCGCTGCTTCCTTTCATATTGGTGGCTGGCTATTTCGAAATTCCGTTATTAACCGTGTTACTACCACTGCTGATATTTAGTCTTATTGTGGGTGTTGTTATTACCCGCATGGCGATTGCACCCCATAAAAAATCCTCCCGTATGGCAGCAACTATTGTTGATAACCCGTTGATGCAATACATCTATACCGGGCGCACGGATGAAGCCGGGCAGATCGAACTTGCACTGCTCATGGAAAAAACACGCATACGAGCCATTAGTGGGCGTATGGCTGACTTTGTTGATAAAATTGATAATCGGGTAAATGATGCCGCTACGACAATGTCTGACACCCAAATACGAGCCACAGAACAACGTGGTGATTTGATTCACCTTGTGCAGGTGATGGAAGATATGGTCGGTACAGTGGGTGAGGTTAATTCATCAATTAGCACCGCATCAGATGCTTCACTGGCGTGTCAAAAAAGTGCACTGACCGGACGTGAGGTGGTCACCCATGTTGTCTCCTCAATTGGTGAGCTGGCCGATGAGGTAGATCAGGCCTCGCAGGTTATTTCTGCACTGGGTGAGGCCAGCGACAGTATCGGTTCAGTGCTGGATGTGATTCGTGGTATTGCCGAACAGACAAACCTGCTGGCACTCAATGCTGCTATCGAAGCGGCGAGGGCGGGTGACCTGGGTCGGGGCTTTGCGGTGGTTGCCGATGAAGTACGCACTCTGGCGACACGCACCCACAGCTCGACACAAGAGATTCAAGGCATGATTGAGACGTTGCAATTCCGCGCCGCTGAAGGGGTAACCGTGATGCAAAAAAGCCGGGATTCTGCGGATAAAAGTGTTGAACAAGTGGAAGAGACAAAGCATGTTCTGGAGATGATTATTGATGGCATTACCCAGGTGAATGAGATGAATAGTCATGTCGCCATGATGGCGAGTCAGCAGCAACGTGCGGTGGATGAGATCAACCACAGTCTGGTCCGAATTAATGAGGCGGCAGAAGAGACCTCACAAGAGTCTGAAATTCCCAGCACACTGGTGAATGAAATTGGTAGTTGCAAACGATTGATTAATGAGCTTTGTAAGTCATAAATAGCGTATGGGCAGCTCTCATTTTTAGAGGGTACCCAATAAGCCCAATATAGTGGACCCCGGATTTAAGACAGTAGTATCGTTCAAAGTAATCTCCTATTCATTGTCAGACAAGTGGTTTTCCCAGCTTAGGGATGTAGAAGAAATTAAAATACCGTCCTAATCAATCCATCCATCCCGACAAGCTATTTGTCAGTTGGAAAAACTGCCTTGATGTTCAAATGCCCTCAACAAAAAATCATTTCACTCACCATCACATTGATACCCAAAGGCTGGGTTAATAATTATTGCCATACTCTCTATGGCATCGTGCTACAGCTATCACGCATCCACCAAACCCCACCACAATCCTGAGGTAACCAGTTACCACTGGTTTTAAAGTTGGTAATTCGTAAGCGCGCATCTAAATAATAGGGTGCCTTTGTATATCCGGTTGTATATCGGCGATAAGGGGTTTCAGGGGTATAAATGGTATCCATAATTGGCGTACCCGCAGGCAGTCCAGCTTCTGGGCCTACATCATTCAAATTAACCAGCAGAGCTTTGTTCTTCCAACCATGGGGAACCGCTGCATGGCAATATGTGCATTTATATCCTCGAGAATAGCTTGAAAGCTCTTGAAAGTGCCCTTGGTGTAGGTTTCTTTTAGCCTCTGTTCCCCAAAATGGCCCGCCCCATGCTCTTGTATCTGCGCTCTCGTTTGCACTAAAGCCACTCGTATAAACCGTATCCCAAGAGTTTGAAGTGCTCGCATAAGCTGCCCTACTGTGACATCGAAGGCAAAGTAGAGTGGTTGGATCACCATTGCCACGACCATTTGTCCAAGCTCCTTTGAGAATAAAGTCATTATTTGAGCCGTGAGGCCCCCAAGGGTTACCATCTTCACCACCCGTTGGCTCCACCGTTCCCATCTCAGTATTAGATCCATGGCAGTCAGAGCAATACATCGTTTGAGTACCAATACCGGCATTAAAGGGGGCTAGGAAATTAGTGGGATCTAAATTTCCTCGTGTTGCTGCATCTCGCCCAGTCTCATTCATCACAGGGTGCCATGAGCGATGGTTGTTCTCTGAAAAATCTGAGGTCTTTTCACAACGCATTGCCGCATACCCGACAGAAATCCCGTCCCAAATGGCGCCTACCATGTTGCCGAGCGGTGGTGCTGCGTACATTGATACATCCGCCGGAACTGCAGGATCAAGAAACATGGTGTAGTAATTGTAGGAATTCATGCTAAAACCATGCTCTGCCTCCAGTGTGGCAGGAGTCATGGAGCCTTGTGCGGTGCAGACACATGACAAGTTGGGCTCAGTTTGGTAGCAATCACTTGCTGCCAGTGTACTATTAGTATCCCCATAAGTTGAAGGGGCTACTAATTCCTGATACGAATACCCGACACCCACATTGAAAGCCGCTGAGCCAGAGTTTAATGCCGTCCCTTCTCCCATATGAGAAACGGGTGCCTGAAACTCCATCGCCTGATTGGTGTAGTGAGTGACACCATTCGTCCCAGAAGGTGTCCCCCCTGGGTAGTAGCCTAGTGCAGGCGGATTAGCATCATCAAAGCCATAGTCTGAATGGCACTTGAGACACACTTGGTATTCGCGTGTCACATAGCCTTCTGTAACGAGGTTAGATCCATTTTGAGGCGGCACCCCCTTTTTGACTGTGTAGCTAATGGGAATGGTACTAAAGGCAGTTGACCCATATATCGGCTCGACTCCCCAAGTGCCTCTCAGCACACCCGAGATCAGATTGGTGTGCATTGTCGCGCCGGGTTCGGTGAGATTGTGATCATGGGTGCCAGCGGCGGCTGGGATGTCTGGCGGGTCGGTCGCCAAGCGATTTTTAGTGACTCGATGCGGGTTATGGCAATCGGTACACTCCGCATGGCGATTCATCAGGTTGCCTTTACCGAGGGTCAGTTGACTCTCTACAAAATCTTTACCATCGCCATGGGTGCCGGTATTGCCAATATCATGTACTTCAATGCCAGCGGGCTGTTCTGCGGTGGTAATTGGCATATGGCGGGCAAGTTGGAAGTCACTTTTAATATCCGGTACTTGAGGATTGCTACCATTGAGTACGTAATAAGGGTCCGCATTATTGGTGTGACACTGGTAGCAGGTCTCTTCAATCGCTGGCGTACCACCGCCCGCTTTGATCACTTGCCCGCTGGGCGGTGTATCGGTGGTGCCTTCTCTTAGTAGGCGGCGTGAACCAGCCACTGTGTGGGTATCATGACAGTTGAGACATGCCGCCTGCCACACTTGAATGCCCAGTGGAAAATCACGTTCTGCCGCTGCGGTGTTGTTATAGGCTTCGTCGGCGGCTAATTCATTGGCATGGGCGGAATCAACCCAGCCCTCTTTGTTATGACAAGCGAGACAGATGATATCGTTGCTTTCATTGAAGTTAACGAGATTGGGGTTGCCGCCTTGCCCTATCGGAGCGGTGTTGGCTTGGAAACGGTTGAGGCGTAAAAATTTAATGTCGGCACCACTATCATCTCGGATATGCGGATCATGGCAGCTAACACACTCTAGCTTGGGCTTATTACCATCCAGTGGATCAGGAATCAGCGGGATGAGTGGTTTAACACCAGCTCCTCGAACGCCGACATGGGGGGAAGCCAGGGGATCACTCAACTCACCATCGGCAGCGGCAAGCGCACTATCATAAGTGATTGAGATGGGATGATCATTGCTAAGATCGATTCCGAGATTTCGGGTATTACCACTGTTCGCCCCATAACTGCCACCGGGGATCACGCCACCGCTACCCGTACCATTCATGGCAATATTGGCTGCGGCACCATTGAGCACATTAACCGAGCCAATGGCGATCACTCCGTCATGACAAGAGAGACAAAGTTTTGAGGAGCTGCTGG
>JAFLJP010000017.1 GCA_022712945.1 Gammaproteobacteria bacterium
CAACTGAGGGGTAATTATGAGCGAACATAATGATAAACAAAGCCACGCTTATGACCAGATGCTGGAGCGCACCAAGGAGTTTATTGGTGAGGCGAGTAAAGAGGCGCAGCCCCACCTGAAAAAGGCGATGGAGTATGCGAAAGAGAAGGCAGTTGAACTCGGTGAGTTGACCCGGGAGGAGGCGGAAGATGTCGCCAAATATTTGCGACGCGATGTACAGGATGCAGCAAAGTTTTTGGGCGAACACGGTGATGAAATAAAGGATTGGCTGCGCCTTGACCTGCTACTGATTGAAACCAAGCTGCTCGACATGTTTTCCCAGGTGGTTGATAAGACCCGCCTAGAGCTTGACCGAATCGCCATGGAGGCTGATGCCCAAGGCTGGCATACCGGGCAAACTACCGGTATCGGCACACTACAGTGTCTAGAATGTGGCGAGCAACTCCACTTCCATAAAACAGGCCGTATCCCCCCCTGCCCCAAGTGCAGTCATACTGAATTCAACCGCATCAACAGAGATGATTGAATCATATGCGCTATTGCCTGTTACTGCTCTCCCTTTGGGCCGGATTGTCCCACGGGGGTGATTACGACGATGCAATGGGTGCATTTCAAGCACAGGAGTATGCTCGGGCACTTACCCTACTAATCCCGCTCGCTGAACAAAGCAATGCCAATGCTCAACACCGTATTGCCGTTATCTATCGGCATGGGCTGGGGGTCAAAAAAGATAGTCAACAGGCGATTGAGTGGTATAAAAAAGCGGCTGACAACGGCCATCTTAAAGCCCAAGCCAGTGCTGCTGCTATGCTCTATTTTGCTATTGGTATTGAGGCAGATTGGCCTCAGGCTATCCACTACTTCTCACTGGCGGCACGACAAGGAGATGGCAAAGCACAGGAGAACTACGGGCTGATGTTGCTTCAGGGGGAGGGCAAGCCACAAAATTTCAAAAAAGCAGCCCTTTGGCTCAGCATGGCTGCCAGGCAACAGCGGCCACGCGCTCAATTGGCACTCGGTATGCTGTTGCTGGCCGGTGATGGTATTAGCAAAAATGAAGAGAGTGGTCTGGCATGGATCGAAAAGGCGGCCATCGCCAACCATAAGCCGGCGCAATGGGCGCTCTACAAAACATTCAAGGATGGATTATACGGACAGGTAAAAGATGAAAAACGGGCCCACTTTTGGCAACGGCACTATCAACGGTAGTGGGCTGGGGAAAATAAAGGCCGCAGTTGCGGCCTTTTCTGCCTAAAGAGACAAAGTGGTGTTCTGTTTATTTATCTCTAGGTGGTCCACCTTTAAAAATAACAAACAGTATGCAGGCGATTCCGATTAGAATCCCTAGCGCCATCGACACTCCCATATAACTACTAGCCACGGCACACTCCCCATAAAATCAATGTTGTAGCGATTCTATCCTAAGCCGGGCGAGGAGACAAAGCTCTACGCGAAAAAGAGCCTGTCGCCACTCTGATCTGGCTAATTCCCGGATGGTGGGAATAGGAAGAAGTAGCTGAAATTGTAGCTACAGTGGAGGATTACCCCAGGAAAAATACTGCCGTAACGATCGCGAAACCAACCAAAGAGCAGTGAAGGAAGTATCACCAGCAGTGCCCAGTGAGGCGAATGGTTTAGCAGATGGGCGGCAGCAAAAAGCAGGCTGGTGATTCCGTTGGCCAGCGTAAACCCCAGGATAGATCGGTGTGTGTGGTAATTTTTCAGGAGCTGTCGTTGCAGGATGCCACGAAACAGCCACTCTTCGATAATCGGATAGAGCAGAATGAACCACAATAGCGGCTGCCACTGCGCCCATGTGAATCCGCTAATTGCCGTGTTCCCGATCAACAGAAACAGTGCCCAGCTGATCGCGGGGCCAAGAGCGAAAGCAAGCCAGAACCAGCCATCCCGATACAGTCCGCCACGGGTTGCTGCATCAGAGGGGGGGTAATTGTGCTGCTCTCCGCCCATTGTTTGCGCGGTTACTCTACCATGCGCAGTTCAACACGGCGGTTTTCGGCACGGCCAGCAGCCGTGTTATTGTCGGCAATGGGGTGATCTTCACCATAGCCTTTTGCGGTGAGCATATTGTCTGCGACACCCTGCATAATCAGATAATTACGAACCGAATTGGCACGCTGGCCTGATAGTTTCTTGTTATAACCAGCGGGGCCTTTATTATCGGTGTAGCCCGCCACTTCCACACGCAATACGGGGTAACGTTTAAGGGTCTCTGCCACCTGATCAAGAATCACACTGGAGTCACCGATCAACTTCGATGAGTTGGTAGCAAAGGTAACACCGTCAAGAGAAATGACCTCTTGAAGCTGACAACCAGCAGAGTCCACCTTGACCGTAGGAGGTGTCGCAGGACAAGTATCGCTCGAATCAAAAATGCCATCACCATCACTATCGAGGTCAACCACAACAATGGATTCAGGAACGGGTTCGGGGAGTGGTTCAGGCTCAGGGAGTGACTCAGGTTCGGGAATCGGCTCAGGCTCAGGGAGAGGCTCTGGTTTGAAAACAGGTTTTGGCTCTGCTGGTCGGGCCGCCGCCGGGGCATCACCAAAACGCTTCAGTACACCAAAGGTGATCAGTCGAGCATCTTCATCATACAGATCCAGATTGAGACGCAAGGCCCAACCGTCATCACCGATACCGTATTCACCACCCAGGCCGAACATAAGATGCATATCGTTCTTTCGCTCATAGGGTAGATCGGTTTGATTGCGCATGCGTCCGAGACCCAATTTCACATAGCTTGAGAAGCCTTGCCGCTGCTCTTCTTGCTGATAGAAGTAGTAGAGCGCATCCATTCCAATATCACTGTATGAGACGCGCCCAACCGGGGCCATATCTGCTTGACCCAGGTCTGAATAGTAGACCTCCACAGCCAGACGGTCGCTAATGTCATAACCCAGGTAGAGAGTAAAGCCACTGCTGGATTTATCCTCAACACGATAGATGCTGCCATCGGTGTTCGGGTTGACATAGGACAGACCGGGGCCAATACCTGCCCCGATATAGATTGTCTCTTTTTCAGCTATCTCCGATGCCACTGCTGAGGGTGCCGCTATAAAACCAAAGCATAACGCCAATGGTACGGCGTATAATTTCATCACTCTTTTTTTCACGACTTACCCCTTCCGAAAAGCACCTTTCGAATAGTGCCTCCCGCCAACATCAATATTGAAAATAACAGCAGCAGAGGAAGTACCGGGTCCACCGAGGCACTACGCGATGCAACACTACAACCACCAACGCCATTCAGACCGGTCTGAATCTCCCTGCGTTCGCTCTCTAGGTAGTCAGGCAGGCCGTTATTATTGATATCCTCTATCGTGACACGGGTGGCAATATGATCATCAGCACCGTCACCATTGGCATCGGTGTAGTTGTCTATCATGCCATCGCCGTTATTGTCGGAACCACCCACCTCAATGAGATCGAAAATACCGTCACCATCGGCATCAAGGTCGAGGTAATCAGCAAGGCCATCACCATCAGAGTCGATCACACCACCAGAAACACCCACCGCGATACCATTTGAATTGACCGCAGGGGCTCCTGTGCCGATAGTGCCATTTGAATCCGGATCACTGCCGCCATTCTCCAGCACATCGGAAATACCATCGTTATCACTGTCCAGATCGCGGAAGTCTTCGATGCCGTCACCATCGGTATCAACCGGCGTACCACCGTTGTAGTTGACGATACCGCTATCGGGTGCGTTTTCAACCGCATCAGCCAGGCCGTTGCTATCCGTTACACCATTATCATCAATAATGCCGTCACCATCACTATCCAGTGATGAAGGGTTACTCACCCCTGACTCGATCAAGTCGTAAATACCATCGTTGTCACTGTCAAGGTCTCGACTATCCGGAATCGAGTCACCATCGCTATCAACCGCACCGTCACCCTCCTGGAGATCGGGAATGCCGTCATTATCGTCGTCCCGATCCAGGTAGTCAGAAATACCGTCATTATCGGTATCATCCCGATCCCGGAAGTCCGGTATGCCATCACCATCCGAATCAATGAAGGGTAGCGGTGTCTGCTCTAGGCCATCATCAAAACCGTTACTATCGGCATCAACAAAGCCATCAACCAGGCCATTGTTGTCACTATCCTGACCACCACCCTCAACCAGGTCATAGCCACCATCATCATCTGAATCCAGGTCACGGTAGTTGGCAAGACCATCATTATCGGTATCGACTGATGGCAGTGGCCCACCGTTAGGTATGCCAACAGCATTTACAACCGGAGTACCACTACCACTACCAATAACGCCATCGCCATTGTCATCGTTACCGCCTACTTCCGTAACGTCGGGAATGCCATCATTATCACTGTCGAGATCAAGATAATCAGCGACTCCATCACCGTCGGTATCAAGCGAAATCAGGCTGCCATTATCAGGAATGCCATCTGCACCTACATCCGGCGCAGTCGCTACCATGCCATCACCATCCGGATCCAAGCCATCCAACTCAACCACATCAAAAAGACCATCATTATCACTATCCAGATCCCGGAAGTTGGCTACTCCATCGCCATCGCTATCCAGAGCCAGCAGCAGCGTACCAAGGTGGGCACCATCTGGATCAACAGCGACCACACCGCTACCAATGAGACCGTCATTATCACCATCTGCACCCGCCGATTCGATCACATCATTAAGACCATCATTGTCGGAATCAAGGTCGCGGAAATCATCAATACCATCACTGTCGCTATCTGCAATGCTGTAGTTGATCTGACCACTTTCAAGCGCGTCTTCCACCACATCAGCCAGACCATTATCACCAAAACCGCCATCTATACGACCGTCGTTGTCTGCATCAAGACCCATTGGACCGGCAATACCGGACTCGGTCAGATCCGACATCCCGTCATTATCCGAGTCGATGTCGAGACGATCCGGTACGCCATCCACATCCGCATCCGCTACTCCTTCCAGCTGATCGGGAATACCATCATTATCACTATCCAGATCCAGGTAATTAGCGACGCCATCGCCATCCGTATCAGAACCACCCTCCTCACCATTATTCACCCCATCACCATCGTCATCTGCCAATGGATCAAAAGTCACATTGACGGTACGAGTCACTTCAGTGGCTGCATTGCCTGCCGCATCACTGACGTTATAGGTGATGGTGTAACTGCCCACGGTATTGGTATCTACCGGGTTAACGGTGACGATATTGGCGGCAAGGTCACCATCTACACTATCACTGGCGGTAGCACCCGCATCGGTATAGGTTTCACCTTGCTCGATGGAGACCGGATCGCTGCCCACCAGAGTAATCACCGGCACGGTCACATCAACGGTAACATTCACGGTACGGGTCACTTCAATGGCCGCGTTGCCTGCCGCATCACTGACGTTGTAGGTGACGGTGTAGCTGCCCACCACGTTGGTGTCCACCGAATTGACGGTGACGATATTGCCGGTCAAATCGCTATCAATATTATCCGATGCAGTGGCACTAGCATCGGCGTAGGTATCACCTTGTTCAATATTGACCGGGTCACTGCCGGATAAGGTAATCACCGGTACCGTGACATCGGCGGTGACATTCACGGTACGAGTCACTTCAGTGGCCGCATTACCCGCGGCATCGCTGACATTGTAGGTCACGGTGTAACTGCCCACGGTGTTGGTATCGACTGGATTGACGGTAACGATGCTGCCAGTGAGATCCCCATCGATATTATCTGAGGCGGTGGCACCGGCATCAACATAAGGACTGCCCAGTTCGATGTTGACCGGATCACTGCCCACCAAGGTGATGACCGGTACGGTGACATCAGCGGTCACATTCACGGTACGGGTCACTTCAGTGGCCGCGTTACCCGCGGCATAGCTGACGTTGTAGGTGACGGTGTAGCTGCCCACCACGTTGGTGTCCACCGAATTGACGGTGACGATGCTGCCAGTGAGATCCCCATCGATATTATCTGATGCAGTGGCACCGGCATCAACATAAGGACTGCCCAGTTCGAGGTTGACCGGATCACTGC